>WJKQ01000028.1 GCA_014728975.1 Candidatus Peregrinibacteria bacterium
ATTCTTTAAAGAAGCAGTGGAAAAACTAAAAAACACATTTCTAAATAAAAAAGCATAAATGAAATCTATAAACCCAATAATCAGAACATTGATGACGGAAAAAGCCTCTCAACAGCAGGCAAAAGGCCAATATATCTTTCAGGTCAGTAAAGATGCTACAAAAATTGACGTTAAAAATGCTATAAGAGAAATATACGGAGTTGAAGCGGATAAAGTGAGAATCATGATCACACCTAAAAAAGAAAGATTATTGGCAAGAGGAAGAGTATGGACCAAAAGACCTGTAATAAAGAAAGCTTTGGTTTCCATAAAAGATAAAAAAACTATAGATCCAAATAAGATAAAAGAATCTAAAAAGAAATAAATGGCATTAAAGAAATTCAAACCAACAACACCGGGACAAAGACAAATGAGCGTAGCTTCGTTTCAGGAAGTTACCAAAACCAAACCTGAAAAAAGGCTAACCAAATCAAAAAGAAAATCATCAGGAAGAAACAACACCGGAAGAATAACTATAAGACACAGAGGCGGAGGAAATAAGCGATTATATAGAAAAATCGATCTCAAAAGAACTGACAAGCTTAATATAGAAGGAAAAGTAACCGCAATAGAATACGATCCCAACAGAACCGCTTATATAATGCTGATAACCTACAAAGACGGAGATAAAAGATACCACATAGCGCCAAGCGAGATAAAAACGGGAGATAAAATAATGACAAGTGAAAAAACGAAGATCAAACCGGGCAATAGAATGCTTATAAAAAATATACCTATTGGATACAATATTTATAACGTAGAAGTAAGTAAAAACAAAGGAGGACAGCTTGGAAGAAGTGCCGGTTCAATTATAAAACTGGTGTCCCATGAGGGAAAATACGCCCAAATACACATGCCCTCGGGAGAAATAAGACTTATCGATAAGAACTGCTTTGCAACTATTGGAACAGTCAGCAACATAGAACATATAAATATTAAAATCGGAAAAGCCGGGAGAAAAAGATATATGGGATGGAGACCTCAGGTAAGAGGAAAATCTATGAATCCGGTAGACCATCCGCACGGAGGAGGAGAAGGTGGTTGTCCAATCGGCCTTAAATCTCCCAAAACTCCCTGGGGACTGCCAACTCTTGGGTTTAAAACAAGAAAAAGACACTACACAGATAAAATGATTATCAAGGACCGTCGAAGAAAATAATAAAAAAATTAATTAACTAATATGTCTAGAAGTTCAAAAAAAGGACCATACGTAGACCCGAAACTACTTAAAAAAGTAGAAAAATTAAACGAAACAGGACAAAAAAAGCCAATTAAAACTTGGGCCAGAGATTCAGATATCTCACCGGAATTTGTAGGACATACCTTCGCAGTACACAACGGAAAACAATTTATACCTGTTTTTGTAACAGAAAACATGGTTGGACATAAATTGGGAGAATTCTCACCCACAAAAGTATTTAGAAGTCACGGAGGCAGACTTGTAAAACCAACTACACCAACAACCACTTAATAAATTATGAAAGCTGTATTAAGAAGAATAAGAATATCACCAAAAAAAGCAAATTTAGTTGCTGCACTTGTTCGCAAAAGGAAAGTCAGCGAAGCTTTGGACATTTTAGAGTTCACACCAAAAAGAGCAGCAAAAATTCTTAAAAAAGTTATAAAATCTGCAACTGCAAATGCAAAAACCAACTTTAAACAGGACGAAGAAAATCTGATGATAAAAGAAATAATCGTAACTGAAGGTCCGACTTACAGAAGAAGTATACCGGTATCTCGAGGAAGAGTTCATCCGATTCTGAAAAGAACATCCCACATAACAGTGAAAGTAGAACAACAGGCTCAAACATCAGAGAAGCCAAAAACCACAGAATCAGAAAAAAATAAATCAACTAAATAAATCACATGGGACAAAAAGTAAATCCAAATGTAATGAGAATAGGAATAACCCACGACTGGGATTCCAAATGGTATGCAAAAAAAGAAAATTATAAAAATTTATTTCATCAGGATTTTGAAATAGAAAAACTGATTAGAACAAAACTCGAAGCAGAAGGACTTTCAAAAATTGAAATAATGCGAACTCAGGGAAAAGTGGTTATAAACATTCACACCTCAAAACCCGGACTGATAATAGGAAGAGGAGGAGAAGTAATAGAAAAATTAAAAGACGCGCTTTCATCAAAATTTAATGAAACATTTGCGATTAACATAAAAGAAATTAAAAAACCCATGCTCGACGCAAGGATTGTCGCAGAAATCGTCGCCAGACAAATAGAAAAGAGAATATCCTATAGAAGAGCAGCCAAAATGGCCCTTGAAAAAACAATAGAAGCAGGAGCACTGGGAGCGAAAATTTATCTCGGAGGAAGACTAAACGGAGTGGAAATATCCAGAGGAGAATTTTTTTCAAAAGGAAAAATTCCATTACATACATTCAGAGCTGACATAGATTATGCATCATTACCGGCCCATACAACCTACGGAAAAATTGGAATAAAAGTATGGATTTACAAAGGA
>WJKQ01000029.1 GCA_014728975.1 Candidatus Peregrinibacteria bacterium
ATATGGGACTAAAAATTAAAAGAAAACGCTCCGTCGCGGGCGCCGAGGAATTTATGGCCGGAGATATATCAAATCTTTTAAAAGAGGATGATGAAAGTGTTCTTAAAGAAAGGCCTCCCGTTGTTTGCGTTATGGGACATGTCGATCACGGTAAAACCAAGCTTCTTGATGCCGTACGTGAAACAGATATTGTTTCTGAAGAATCCGGCGGCATTACACAGCATATCGGAGCATATCAGGTTGAGAAAAAGGGAAAATTAGTTACATTTTTGGATACACCGGGCCATGAAGCTTTTACGTCAATGCGCGCAAGAGGTGCAAAAGTTACTGATGTAGCTGTTCTTGTAGTCGCTGCAGATGAAGGTGTTAAACCTCAAACCGTTGAAGCCATTAATCATGCAAAAGAGGCAGGGATTCCTATTGTTGTTGCCTTAAATAAAATGGACAAACTGGATGCAAATCCCGACAAAGTTAAGGGTGAGCTTGCGGAACAGGATCTTCAGCCTGAAGAATGGGGTGGAAAGACAGTTGTGGTTCCGGTTTCAGCAATTAAAAAGGAAGGCATTGACGAACTTCTTGATATGATCCTTTTGACAGCTGATATGGAGAATTTAAAAGCCAATCCTGATCGCGAAGCTGTTGGAACCGTTATTGAATCCCATCTTCATCCAAACCTGGGACCTGTTGCTACGGTTATTATTAATACAGGCACATTAAAAATAATGGACAATATTGTTGTAGGAAATACTTTCGGAAGAATTAAGCTGATGAAGGATCATAAAGGAAATTCTCTAAAAAAAGCAGGTCCTTCAACACCCATTCTAATTGCAGGTCTGCATAAAACTCCAAAAAGCGGAGATATTTTACAGGTTGTGGAAAATGAAAAAACAGCAAAAATCAAAGCTGAGGAAATAAGTATTCTCAGAAAAAAAGAATCAGAAAAATCAATTTCCGGACTTAATCAAATTATTTCTCATGTCAAATCCGACAAGATACTAAAGCTTGTAATTAAAGCTGACACTAAAGGTACTCTTGAGGCTGTAAAACAATCTCTGACAAAAATTAAAGATGAAGAGGTGGCGGTAAAAATTATTCACAGTGATACAGGTAAAATCAATAAGTCCGATATTATGATGGCCTCAGCAAGCAAAGGACTTGTAGTGGCATTTCATACAGATTTTGATTCTCCTTATGTAAAGAAAACAGCAGAACGTGAAGGTGTTGAAGTAAGAAAATATACTGTTATTTATAATTTAATCGAAGATGTTAAAAAGATTCTAACCGGACTTCTTGAACCTGAAATCGAAAAAGTGATTCTCGGACGGGCTGAAGTTAAGCAAATATTCCTTACGAAGAAAAAGGAAATGATTGTCGGATGTAAAGTTATAAGCGGAAAAATTGAAAATAAAGCAAAAGTTGATGTTATTAGAGGGAAAACCGAAGAAAATGAGGACAATATAGTCGGCGGAGGTCTTATAAATTCTCTCAGAAAAGTTGATAAAGAAGTTAAGGAAATTAAAGAAGGAAACGATTGCGGAATAAAATTTTCAGGAGATGTTTCTCTGGAAGAGGGAGATATCCTTGAAGTGTATAAAGAAAAGGAAAAACGTAGAACTGTTTCATAAATTATGAATAAGATCAAAGAAATAAAACTCAATTCTTTTAAAGATGAACGGGGAACTTTGACTGCTGTCGAGATGAAAGATTACATTGATTGGCCTGTTAAGCGTATATATTATCTTACAGATGTTTCAAAACCTCGGGGAGGACATGCCGTCAGGCATGAAAAGAAAATGTATGTATGTCAGAAAGGGAATGTAAAAGCACGGTTTCATGATGGCGAAAAGTGGCATCAATTTGAAATGTACGGCCCTTCGGATGCAATCTTAATGGAAGCAATGTGTTTTAGGGAATTTTATGATTTTTCTCCCGATTGTATACTTTTGGCAATTTCTTCGGTAAGTTATCTTCCCGATGATTATATATATGATTTGGATGAATTTATTAAAGAAGTTAACAAATAAATAATGAAAATACTTATTACCGGCGGCGCAGGATTTATTGGAAGCAATTATTCACATTATCGTTTTGAAAAATATCCCCAAGATGAAATATTTGTATTGGATAAACTTACTTATGCCGGTAATCTGGACAATTTAAAAAATTTACTCGATGAAAAGCGATTTAATTTTGTTCAGGGAGATATTGCCCATAAAAAATTTATCGAAGAACTTTTTAAAAAAGAAAAATTTGATATCGTCGTTAATTTTGCCGCTGAAACCCATGTTGACAGAAGTATTACAAGCCCCAGTATTTTTGTTATGACAAATGTTGTCGGTACACATAATTTACTGGAATCTTCCAGAAATACCGGCGTAAAACGTTTTCATCAGGTTTCCACGGATGAAGTTTACGGTGATTTGGGTACAAATTCCAAAGATTTTTTTACAGAAGAAACCCCAATTTCACCAAATTGTCCTTACGCGGCTTCAAAAGCTTCAGCTGACCTTCTTGTTAAAAGTTATTTTGAAACATATCAGATGGGAGTAACAATAAGTCGTTG
>WJKQ01000004.1 GCA_014728975.1 Candidatus Peregrinibacteria bacterium
GCCTGGAGGTCGGTATTTTTATAGATCATATAGATTTTTTTCGCAATATCCCGGGGATTTTTCGGATCAAAAAATACAGCATTTTTTTCGCCACAGATTTCGGGAATTGAAGAAGTTTCTGATGCGGCGACTGGTGTTCCGCATTTCATCGACTCGAGAGGGGGAAGACCAAATCCTTCATAAAGAGACGGGAAAACGTATATATGCGCGGCGTTATAGAGGTGGACCAATTCTTTCTCCTGAACGAGGCCCGTTAATATCACATCTTCTTTGAGATTTAAGCGTTTAATTGTTTCTTTAACTTCGGGGTAATAGGGGTCGGGTTTGCCGGTGATGACGAGCTTTAAGTCGAGAGATTTTTTATTTTTGAGAATATTGAACGCCTCGATAAGATTAACCAGGTTTTTATGGCTTCTCCATACGCCGGTATAGAGCAGGAACTGTTTATCAATATTGTATCTTGAAAGGGTTTTTTTGTATTTTGAAGGGTTCTGAATCAAAGTGAAACTTGGGCTGATTCCATTGTATACAACTTCAATCTTTTCTTCAGGGACCTTAAAATTTGCAATTATATCCTGTTTTGTACTGTTTGATACGGCAATTATTTTTTTCGATTTTTTTATTGAATTTTTGATAATTAGATTATAGGCGAGGCGGTGATGCCAGCTGGTCATTTTATGCCCGTGAAAAAAGGTGAGTATGAGATCGTGAATAGTCACAACATATGGTTTCCTGTAAAAAATAGGTATGTTGAAATGCGGAAAATGAACTGTATCACACTTTTCTTTGTTAAGTTTATGCAGAAATCGGGTCTGTTCCGCGAAAGAATAATGCTTTGCTTTGACCAGCACTTTTTTTACCGCGGGATTCGGAGGATTGTATTTTTTGTATTCCGGATTGTTGAAAAACAGAACCAGTTCATGTTTTCGTTTCTCTTTATCATTAATTTTAATGAGTTGTTTGACCAATTCATAGCTGTAACGGCCTATGCCGGTGAAATTTGAGCTGAACATTCTACAGTCTATTCCTATTTTCATATTATAAATTATACAAGGGATTATTATTTTAGCTACTTGACTTGTTTTTGCCAGGAAAATATATTATTTTTTACGTACTTTAAATCGTCAAAACAATATGGAGCGGTAGTTCAGCTGGTTAGAACGCCTGCCTGTCACGCAGGAGGTCGCGGGTTCGAGTCCCGTCCGTTCCGCCATTTTATAGTTGTTCGTGAACAAAACCGTCGAAATCACACTGCCCAAAACAAAGGAAGCAAAGGAAAAGAGAGTTAAGGCGTTCATTTTAAGTGGCTTCCTCCAGAGTAACATTTACCGTTTTCTCTTCGCCTTCGCGCAGGATTTTCAGTTCGATTTCCTGCCCAACGTTTTTTGATGAAATTATTTTGGCCAGAGAAATGTCTTTTAGTTTTTTACCGTCGATTTCCAAGATAATGTCGTTTTCCTGAATGCCAGCCTTATCTGCCGGTGATCCCGGTATTACAGCAAGGTCTTCCATTGATTCTCCTCTTAAAACGAGTGCTCCGTAATCCACCGAAAGATTATTTTTTTCTTTAAGAGCTTTTGTTACAGGGATATATCTGACTCCAAGAAACGGCCTTACTATTCTTCCTTTTTCTTTGACGGATTTGACCGCAGTTTCAACAACGTTGGACGGAATTGCAAATCCAAGATTTTCACCGTTCGCGATAGCTACGTTTACACCTATAACTTTGCCGCTTAGATCGAGTAGAGGACCTCCCGAATTCCCGGGATTGATAGCCGCGTCAGTCTGGATCACTCCTTCCAGGTATTCCGTTTTTCCAAAATATCTCGTTCCGGCTGTAATATTTCTGGACAATCCTGAAATGACTCCTTTAGAAACAGAATTATTAAATTCTAAAAGAGGATTTCCGATCGCGATTACAGTCTGGCCCGCTTTTACATTTTCCGAATCTCCGAATTCCAAATAAGGAAAGTTTTTGCCTTCAATTTTTAATACAGCAATATCGTTTATGCTGTCTTTATCGATAACTTTTGCCTCGTATTCGGTTCCTTCGGTTGTAAATACAGTGTAGTCAGCGTCTTCTTCGTAAATGACATGTTTATTTGTAACAAGATATCCCTCAGAAGAAACGATAAAACCCGATCCTCCCCCTATTTCTTTTTCTTCGGTTTCTCCACTTTCACGGTATTTGGGAACCTTAAAATTATATCCTGGTCCTTCAAAGAAAAAATCGTCAAACGGGCTCCCATATTCTTCATAATACTCTTCCAAAACAGGTACATCTTTTGTTATGACAACCGAAATAACCGCGGGTGATGCTTTTTCAACAACATCAATTACCAGATCCTGTTCCGAGATAAATTCTTTTTCTTCCATCAAGTCCATAAGTTCTGATTTTTCAGTTTCTTCAGCCGGTGCTTGCGAATCTTTCAATAAAGACGAACCGGCCAGTACAAGGATTGTCACCACTATTGCCGTAATTCCTCCCGATATTATCGGCATTAAATTGGTTTTTTTTGTTGTTTTTTTTGCAGGCATAGAGAAAAATGTTAGATTGTAATTTTGCAGTTAAATCATCGTTTTTTCGCACTCTATATCGTTTTTAGCACTCTATATTGTAGAGTGCTATTTTATTATGTCAAGAATTTTCGCCGCATTCTTTTAAGAGTTTTTCCATAATTTCCTGGTCGGTTTCCGCTTCTTTAATTTCAACCGGTCTTAAAGTGATAACCCTATTTTTTTCAATTAAAGAGAACCAGCCGGTTCGGCACAGATTTCTGTATAATTTTGGGATTGTGATCTGAAATTTGGGTGAAATTTTAATGAGTTTCATGATTTTAGGAGTTAATAAAATTGTTAAATTTGTAAAATAGTAAAAAAATTTTACTATTTTTCATTTTTCTAAAATTAAGGTGTAAAAAATATCAGAAAAAAATAAAATTTTCTTAAAATATTTGGTAAAACCTTAATTATTTGATGAAGCCCTTAATCTGGTGATTCCAGAGATCGGCATATGTTCCATTTTTTCTGAGAAGCGATTCGTGGTCGCCGTCTTCAATTATTTTTCCTTGTTCAAGGACCACGATACGGTCCATTACGCGTAAAGTCGACAATCTGTGTGCAATCGCTATGACCGTTTTTGATTGAATAAGTTGAGCCAAAGCGGCCTGGACGTGCAATTCGCTCTCACTGTCAAGAGAACTTGTTGCTTCGTCCAAGAGCAGAATCGGCGCGGATTTCAGAAACGCCCGTGCTATTGCGATTCTTTGTCTTTGTCCTCCGGATAATTTAACCCCTCGTTCTCCGACGTAGGTTTCGTAACCTTCCGGAAAATATTTTATAAATTCATGCGCCTGCGCCTTTTTTGCCGCTTCTATAATTTTATCTTCAGTAGCATTAAGATCTCCATATCTAATATTCTCAAAAATAGTACGGTGAAACAGAGTGACATCCTGCGGTACAAAAGCAATTTCTTTTCTTAAACTCTTACGCGTCAGATCACGAATATCATTCCCGTCTATTTTTATCTTTCCTCTATCAACGTCGTGATTTCTCATAAGCAGATTCGCGAGAGTTGTCTTTCCGGCACCGCTTACACCCACAATCCCGACTTTTTGGCCCGCTTTTATATTCAGACAAAAATCGTCAAAAACAGTTAAATTATCAAAGCTAAAATATACATGTTCAAATGTTATATTTCCTTTGGCTTTTTCAAGTTCTTTTGCTTCCGGCTTATCGGTAATTTCATAAGGTACGATCAATTCGTGCAGACCTTCGTCAATCTGGCTGTAATCATCAATGGTGTTTGTCATTTTTGCCCCTATAAAAAACAGTGAACGTGTCAGGCCGACGGTCATTGTTATTATCAAAACCAGACTTCCAAGTGAGGCCTGTAAATTTTTCATTAAAAATACAGTGATGAAAATCATTCCAAAAACAAAAACTGAAAGCAGAGCACCGTTAATAAATAATATCCACTCCGAAGCCATCCAGCTTTTCAGATGTTTTCTTTGGTATTTTTCTATGAACCGGCCGACAAAATCACGTTCGTATCTATGATAAGCATGGGCATGTACAGCCCCGATATTTGATATGGTATCGACCATTTTTCCTTTTAAAGTTGAATTGGCATTCGCGGCCGCGTAAGAAAGGTGCTGTTTCTTTTTGACCATAAATATGTTGAAGCTCAAAAATATTATAATCCAGACGCTCAACATGATGGTCAGCAAATAATTTATGGTTGAAACGATGATCAGATCAACAATTAATCCAATCAAAAGGGGGTAGTACTGCCATAAGACGGTTGAAAATATTCTATCGGTTCCTCTTGAGGCATGACCGATTTTATTTACCAGAGAGCCGGCAAATTTATCGTTAAAATACGCACGACTGTGTTCGATAAGGTATTTGAAAAGTTCATTCGATGAATTTGCCTCACTTTGAGTTATAAATCTCATCCCTGAAAATCCGCTCATTCTCCATACGTTTTCCGTAAAAAAGAAAGCCACCGGAAAAGCTATAATCCAGGTCCATAATGAGTTAAAGGATTCTTTATCAAATCCAGCCTCTATCGCGTATGCGGCAGTATCGGTTAGTTCGCGCAGAATTAATAAAAGCGCTCCTTCCAATAATTGTGCTACGGTTACTGCGAGTATGGCAAAAATCGCCCATTTCCGGCTTTTTTTTATGATAAACCACATGAATCTGATTGGGTTTTTCGGGATTTCCTTCATAATTATAAGTTGGATTTGATTGGCTGTAGCTTGTATAACGTTTAAATCACCTTTTGTGTTTCGGTTAACGAAACCAAGAAGCCGGGAATATTTATTATTTTCGGGAATTTACAGTTCTGTAGAATAGATAGCCCGTTATAAGCAAAAGTATCGCGGCCGCTGAGCTCCACAAAAGTACAATTTCAAATTTTCTTTCAACAAGAGCATCGCTTCCGTAAACGACAAATACCCCGATAGGCAATTCCGCCAAAAAGGTTATCAGCAGATATTTCCAGAATTTAATTTTTGCTATTCCCAAAAGATATCCGGGAACTTCTATCGGTAAAGCCATTCTGAAAAGAACCAAAAGTCCAAATTCTGTTTTTTTTGGAAGAAGTTTTTCGTAGTGATCAAGTTTTTTCAGAGAATAGTATTTTTTTATAAAAGGTCTTCCAATATAACGTCCGATTGAATAGGTAATGATTGAGCCAATCAACCACCCTGTAATAAGAAGCGCCGTTGTTGTTAATTTGCCCCAGGTTGAAACCACGAAAGGAACAAGCGGCACACTGCTGAAAGGAGAAAGTATTGATGACAACGCCCCCAAAACTACAAAAAGAATAATATAAAGAACCGGGAAATCTCTTATATGTTCACCGACAGTTCCAACAAGGGCAAAAAATTTGTCCTGCAGTGCGTAAGACCCCCAAAAAAACATGATCAATATGAAAAAGATAAAAAGTCCGCGCCAGATATGTTTTAGAGGATCATATTTTTTCATTAACACAATTATATCTTAAAATTTTACTTAATTAAAAAATTTATATATTGTAGGGATAATAAAAAATTAACTAAAATTATTATGGGTACAAAAGGTCGTGAGCTTGTCAAAATGGATGTTGACGAACTTATTGAACTTCTTAACAAAGCTCTTGCCGATGAGTGGCTGGCTTATTATCAATACTGGACCGGTGCAAAAGTCGTCGAGGGGGCTATGAGAGGCGAAGCCGAGGCCGAACTTATTGAACATGCCAATGATGAACTTCGTCATGCCGATATGCTTGTTGAAAGAATTATTCAGCTTGGAGGAGTACCGTTGCTTGATCCGAAAGAATGGTACGAAAAAACAAATTGTGAATATCTTCCTCCTACCGATCCTTCTGTAATTAAAATTTTAGAACAAAATATCGAAGGTGAGCAGTGCGCGATAGATGTTTATCGCAAATTAACAGAGCTTACCAGAGACAAGGACGAAATTACCTATTTTATGGTTCTGGAAATTTTGAAAGATGAGGTGGAACATGAAGAAGATCTGCAGACCCTGCTTGAAGATATAGAAAAAATGCACAAATAAGGCTTCTGCATGATTTATGTAAATGACTTTTCGCCAGTACTTCTAGAGTTAGGTCCGCTTGATGTCCGGTGGTATGGTTTGCTTTTTGCCGTTGGCGTGATATTAAATTATCTGATTGCAAGGTGGGCTTTTAAAAGAGAAGGCTATAAAATTGAGGATCTTGACAGTGTGGCAGTGTATCTTTTTCTTGGAATGATAATCGGTGCCCGACTCGGACATGTATTTTTTTATAATGCCGAATATTTTTTGAAAAATCCTCTGGAGATACTGATGCTCTGGAAGGGTGGACTGGCAAGTCATGGCGCTGTAATCGGGCTTTTTGTGGCGTATTTTCTCTGGTGCAGGATTCATAAAGTGAAATTCGCGAAGTATCCTGATGTTTTGGTGTTGGGATTTCCTTTGGTTGCGATGTTTGTGAGGATCGGAAATTTTTTTAATTCTGAGATTGTTGGAGAACCGACCGATGGTGATTTTGGAGTTGTGTTTGCTAAACTGGGAGAGAATTTTACAAGGCACCCGGCACAGCTTTATGAAGCGTTGTTAAGCTTTGGTGTTTTTGTAATCCTGATTATTCTTTATAAAAAATATTATAAAAAAACTCCACGCCTCTTCTTTTTGTTTTTATTGATGCTTTTATATTTTACAGGTAGGTTTTTTATAGAATTCGTAAAAGCGCGGCATATAGTTCCAAAAGATATTCCATTGTCGATGGGACAGTTTTTAAGCATAATTCCTGTTGCTGCCTGTATACTTTATTTTGCGTTTTTCTTTCGAAAGCGGAAAAACAGAAAACAAAAATAATTTAACCTCATTTCTATGCCTTACGTAATTATTTGAGTCGTTTTCTGTATTTGAGAATAAAAAGGCCCAATACAAAAAGGACAGTGGAGGTTAAAGCTGAAAACATGCAGTAAACGCAGATCGCGTTTATTACGAACAGTTGAAGGTAGACAAGGTAAAGTGTAAAGATGAAGCCGATTGTTGTAAGTATGGGAACCAAAGAAATTACATTTTTATTTCCGGTGTCGTAATGAAGAAGAGTCAGAATTAAGATTGTAATGTAATAAAGTGACCCCATAAGAGCCAGGGGAATGCCGAAGATTTTTGAATATTCACTGGCGGTAACTTCGTTACAGCCTTCCAAAATTGAACAATTTAGTTCACTGCCGCTAAAATGCGCGACCGTCAAGTAGGTGGCATCCAGGAATCCCGCAAATGCCACAATTACAATAGACCAGATTAGCCAGTTAGGTATTTTTTTCAATTGCTGTTCTGATTAAAGATCTAAATTCCTCGAGTGTGCGAGGGTTTTGTATAAGTTCCCCATTCAAAATGAAAGCCGGGGTATAATAAATTTCTGCTGAAACCGCACTTTGACGATTGCGTTCCACTTTTTCAATAACTTCTTCAGAATACAGGTCTTTCAAAAATTTTTGGACATCGATACCGATCTCTGCAGCGTAATCGGCAAAGACAGTTTCAGCCTCCTCTTTTGATTTATAATCCCAATCAGACTGGTTTCCAAAAAGTTTATCGTACATTTTCCAGAATTTCCCCTGTTTTCCGGCAGCTTCCGCGGCCGCGGCGGCAAAACCGGCATTCTTATGAATTGAATCAAGGGGATAATGACGATAAACAAACAGAATATGTTTATCAAATTCTTCCACTACGTCTTTTAAAAGATCAAAATAACTTACACAAGCGGGGCATTGGAAGTCGCTGTACTCTATTAACACTATATCAGATTCTTTATTTCCCAAAGTCCAGTCCGAGTCTGAAACCGGCGGAACATCGGCACTCGAAGTCGATTTGTGGGAATATATGATAACCGAAACGCTCCCCACAATAAGTGCAATAACAACTATCCAGAAAACGATTCTATTAGTTGAGTTTTTCATATTCTTCAATATGTTGAGTTAGTTTCAATCTGTTGAATTATATCTTTGACAAAATCCCCGACAATCGGCACAAAGCTTATTTTTGAAAGAATATAAATTAAAAGAGCCACCAGGACACTGGCTCCGATGACTGTTCCCAGCCCCACCATCAATCCTTTTAAAAATGAGAACCACATAAATTTAAAAGGACTTTTTAAAACTCTCATAAATTCAAGTTTTTTTAGTTTTTTTACTTCTTTTGTGAGTTCCTTAACTTCATTTGTGAGTTGGAGTTCCACGCTTTTCTTTGTTTTTTTTGGAGACATTTTGCTAATTGGATTAATTTACTGTCTCATTATATAATTGATGTATGAAAATTTCCACAAAAACCGGTGATAAAGGTAATACAAATCTTCCAAGCGGTGACAGAGTATCAAAGGGAACCAATATTGTTAAATTTTTGGGTGAACTGGATGAACTGCAGTCTTTTTTGGGATGGTGCCGATTTGTTGTCGGTGTGGAAGACGGCAAGGAGGCGTGTAAAATTGTGGATCGTGTGCAGGAAGACCTTTTTCGCATGATGTCGATAGCCGGTGCCGATATGAAAACGTTAGAGACCGTCGATGAGATTTCAGATAAGGATGTTAAATTTCTGGAAAAAGAAATTGAAAAATATGAGAAATTCGTGGGGGACCGTAAAGAATTCGTGAAACCCGGAAAAACCGAGGCGGGTTCCCGTTTTCATATTGCAAGAGCAGTGTGCAGGAGAGCGGAGAGGTACGCGGTGAGATATTTTGAAAGCCTGAAAAACGGAAAGAATCAGCAGAGCGGCAAGATAGTACAATCCGATTTTTTACTTAAATATTTAAACAGATTGTCTGATCTTTTATTTTTGTTGGCTTGTAAATTTGAAGGCTGATTTTTTTATTATATAATTCTTTGGTTTTGTAAAATAGTAAAATTTTTTTACTATTTTACATTTTTGAAAGAAAGAAAAACAAATATGTATAGAAGCGGTAATTGTTTTAAGTTTTACTGGCTTTTTTTGTATATTTTTTCTATGCTTTGCAATGTTAAACCTCATTTTAATGCGAGAAGGAAATTTAAATATTTTATTGGGGGGTCCTGCCGGAGCCGGCATTGAGAAATCCGGAAAAACGCTAACTTTATCCTTTGTGCGTGCCGGTTATTTTGTTTTTGCGAATGTCGAGCATATGTCACAGATACGGCATGGTAATAATTTTTTGAGACTGAGAATTGACGAAAAATCACACGAAAGTCATGTGGAGGAAATCGATGTTATGGTTGCTCTCGACAAGACGACTATTGAGGAGCATCTGAACGAGATGAATGAAGGCGGTGTGATTATTTTTGACAATGAGGTTGTGAATTTAGAAAAGGGATTTGATTCGGGCAAAGCGACTCTGGTTGGTGTACCTCTAAAGAAATTGGCAAAGGAGAAACTTGAAAATCCCGTAATGGCGAATGTTATTTCGCTTGGGATTATTTGTCGTATTGCCGATTTTGATGTTGAAATTTTAAAAAAAGTTCTTGGGAAGGTTTTTGCTAAAAAAGGTGAAGAGATAATTTCCTTGAATGAAAAGGCCGCTGATTTAGGTTTTGAATTGGGAGAAAAATGGGCGGAAAAATTTCCGGTTAAAATGCCGGCCAAAAAAGCCGAGCCTCATATGTTTCTGATGGGAAATGA
>WJKQ01000030.1 GCA_014728975.1 Candidatus Peregrinibacteria bacterium
ATTTTTTCCGGCGTCTTTGTCTCCGTTTTGTTATAATGAGTCACAGGCACAGATATTTTTTCCACTGACAAAAGATGAGATTTTGAGAAAAGGTTATAAATGGAAGGAGCCTGACGGGAAAAGGGTTCAGCTGCAAACTTTTGAAATTTCTGAAAATATTGACCGGGTGAGTGATGATATTTTGAATGAGGTTTTGGTTTGTGAGGATTGTGGGTGCAACTATAAAATTATTGCCAGGGAATTGGAATTTTATAGGGATATGGGAATTTTTATTCCCAGAAAGTGTTATCAGTGTCGCCATAAAGAAAGGGTTTCAAAAAGAACAAAATGGGAGCTTTTTGACAGGAAGTGTTCAAATTGCGGAAAAAATATAAAGACGGCTTATCCTTTGGACCTTAAGGAGATGATATATTGTGAGAAATGTTATCTGGAAGAGGTCTATTGAATTGGGGATTGATTTGACACTTTTTCTTTAAGAAGTAGCATTGAAATTAAGTTTAATAATTATTATGGATGATTTTCAAATCAGAGAAGAAGATAGAGATTTTTTGAAGAAAATTTCTCCAACAATAGGAGGGAGATTTTTTAAAATTCCTGATCCGAAATTATCTCCAAGAGAAAGGGAAAGGAGAAGATTGGCATTTCGCAATGAAAGAAACCTTTATCGGAGAAAAAGTTCGCTTTCGAATGAAAATATTATTTCTTTTTTTGATAAAGATGTAAAATTTAAGGTCTATTCCCATGAAGAATGGTGGAGTGATAAGTGGGATCCCCTGGATTTTGGAGCTGAATATGATTTTAGTGGAAGTTTTTTTGAGCAGTTTTACGAGCTTCAGCTAAAAGTTCCGAGGCCGCCTTTAATAAATAATAAGGCTGAAAATTCACCATATTGTAATTTTGCTGATGGCAATAAAAATTGTCATATGATTACTTCCTCGAACTGGAATGAAGATTGTTATTATGGGTATTTGATGGTTGGAAATAAAGATTGTATGGATTGCTTGTGGTGCAGTAATTCTGAACTTCTTTATGAATGTATCGACTGCAGGAATTGCTATAATTTAAAATATTCCCGGAATTGTGAAAATTGTTCGGACGGGGCATTTTTGTTGAATTGCAAAGGTGTAAAAAACTGTTTGATGTGTGTGAATCTTAACAATAAGGAATATTATTTTCTCAATAAAAAAGTAACAAGTGAAGAATTTGAAAAGTTAAAAAAGATATTGGATGGAAGTTATCGAAGTTATAAAAAGGCTCAGGAAAAATCCCAAAAATTCAAAAAAGAAAATCCCGTAAGGAAATCAAATAATTATGCTTCATCGGAAAATGTTCTGGGAGACAATATTTTCAACAGCAGAAATATATATTTTGGTTTTGATGTTTACGATTCAGAGGACTGCGCATACTGCCATGACGGGCTTAAGGGGAGGGACTGCTTCGATGTTTGTTTTTTTGACGGAACGGAGCTTTGCTACGAGTCAACAAGTTTGATAGGCTACGGCTTCAGATTTACAATGTTCTGCAGAGATTCAAGTGAGTTATTTTACTGTGATAATTGTCACAGCTGTAAAGACTGTTTTGCGTGCGTGGGGCTTAGAAATAAGCAGTATTGTATTTTGAATAAGCAATATTCCTGGGAAGAATATGAAGAGTTGGTTGTGAGAATTATTAAGCATATGAGTGAAACTGGAGAATGGGGAGAATTTTTCCCGATTGAAAATAGCTTGTTTGCGTATAATGAAACTTTGGCGGACGATTATTTTCCAATGGAAAAAGTTGAGGTGTTAAGCTGCGGCTGGAAATGGAAAGATCGGGAGGAAAAAGGATTTGTTGAGTCAGATTATAAAATCCCTGATGACATTAAAGATGTTGATGAATCGATTTGTGACGAGATTCTAAGCTGTGAAGTAAGCGGAGAAAATTACAAGATAATACCTGAAGAACTTAAGTTTTATAAAAGGTTAAAAGTACCTATTCCAAGGTTGTCTCCGAATCAAAGAAACAAAGAAAGGCTTATGAAAAGAAATCCACGAAAACTTTGGGAAAGGAACTGCGACAAATGCGGTGAGCGTATTTTGACGACTTATTCCCCTGAGCGGTCTGAAAAAGTCTATTGTGAAAAGTGTTATTTAGAGGATGTGTATCAGAAGGTATGAAATTTATTGATAAAATATTATTTCTATGGTTTATTCGAAACATGAAAAGAATATGCAGACTTACAGGTGAAGAGTTTGAGATTACGCCGCAGGAGATTGAGTTTATGGAGAAGAAAATGGAGCTTCCTCTGCCGGTTTATTCACCGAAGGTGAGGGAAATTGGAAGGATGGGTTTTCGTAATGACCGCAATCTTTATATGAGGAATTGTGACGCTACCGGAGAAAGGATTTTAAGTGTTTATGATCAGTCGCATCCGTTTCCGGTTTATAAATATGATTACTGGATAACCGATGAGTGGTTTCCGCCGGAGATTGACTTTGATCCTGATAAGGATTTTTTTGAGCAGTTTGCGGAGCTTGATCGAATTACTCCTCATGTGAATCTATTTAATCCTTACAATGAAAATTGTGATTATGTGAATGCCGCGGAGAAAAATAAGAACTGCTACATGCATATTTTGTCGGACCGGTGTGAGGATTGTTATTATACTCATGCGGTTTTTGCCTGCAGAGACTGCATTGATTCTGCTTATACGATAAACAGTGAACTTTGCTATGAATGTACGGATTGCAGAAATTGTTACCATTGCAGGATGTGCTTTTTATGCGACAACAGTTCGGATTTGTCATTTTGTTTTGAATGCAGGGGATGCAAGAATTGTTTTTTTTGCAGTGGTCTTAAGAACCAAAGATATTGTTTTGAAAATAAGCAGCTTTCTAAGGAAGAATATGAAGCCAAAATTACTGAGATAGATTTTGAGAATTATGATGTTTTCGATGAATATAAAAAAAGATTTTTGGAAGAAATGGTGGAAGGTAAGCCTTACAGGAGAATGATAAATAATGAAAATTCCGATGGAAATTTTCTTATAAATACAAAAAAATGCCATAGATGTTTTGATCTGGAAGACGCGGAGGATTGTTTTTATGTAAGGGTTGGTTCAAATAATATAAAAGATGTTGAGCACAGCTATGCGATTGTGGACGGTTCTCAGCTTATTTGTGGAAATATAAGTACGACAGAATCGTATAATTGCCACAATGTGATTGGCTGTTGGACTACCAAGGATAGTTTTTACAGTTTGTTTCTCCAGGGGTGTTCAAATTGTATCGGTTGTATTTCTTTGAGGCGTAAAAAGTATTGCATTTTAAATAAGCAGTATTCCGAAGAAGAATATCAGAAGTTGAAAGCTCAAATTGTAGAGAAAATGGGGGACTATTACGGTTCACCGTTTCCTTTGAAATTGGCCCCTTTTACTTATCAGGACAGTTCATACAGTGATTATTATGATATGAGCCGTGAAGAGGTGGAAAAATTGGGTTGGAAATATGGTCAAAAAAAAGAAATTGAGGAAAAAGCTTTTAAAATTATTGATCCTGAGAAAAAACTTCTAAGAAAGATTGGATCTCCACTTCCAAGAAAACATTATGAATTGCGGTTTTTGGAGCGTGTGAAGTATAGAAAAGAAGCTGAAAAATTGATGGAATGAGCTTAAGATGTGGTGTAAAGTATAAGTTGCAGGAAACAACTTGACTTTTTGTGTTAACATGGTAGCTTAGAGTGCTTTTTTATTAAAATATTATGAAATATTTTCAGGTGATTGTGCCGCAAGGAGATGAAGTCAAAAAGAAAGAGTCTGTCTTTCAGGAGCTTCTTGTAAATCTGCAAAATACTGTAAAAAACGTGTCTGTTTCTATGGAAATGCTTGGTTATGAGCAGTATACCTATTTTTTCTTTGCGGTTCCTGACAATCTTTATGAAACTATAGAAGGTTTACTATATTCTGCTTATCCTGATTGTGAAATAAGGGAGACTTCAGATTACGTGGAAAGTTATCAGAGTGATAAAGCGGCGATTTCCGGGGTCAGGCTTAAGCTGAAATACGGGGATGTTTATCCTTTTAAGGCTTATGATGTTTTTGAAGAGGACAGTATGAGCAGGTTTTATTCCGTAGTTTCAAAGATTGCTTCGGGAGAGCAGGTATGGGTTCAGATGGTAGTAAATCCCCGTGAAGAAAGCGCGTTTTATCATTTGAAAAGGAGAATTTTTTTAAGGTGGAATAAATTTAAAAAGGTTTTTAGTATACGCGACCGGGTTAGGGCGAAAGATGAGAAAAGCGTAGTGGTATTGAGGCAAAAAATGGCTCTCGAGAAAGCAAAAATGAAGCCTTTCAGCTGCACTGTCCGGTTTGCTTATATTGCAAAAAACAAAGCAGAAGCAAAGCGAAAACTTGAGGCAGTAATAAACAGTTTTTATCAGTTTAATGAAACGGATGTTCAGGAATTTAAAAGAGTCAGGCTTAACGACCGTTCTTTCCTTAACGAATATAAATCAAGGAAAATTACAGCTCCCTATATGCTTAGTCCAAAGGAGATTGCGACTATTTATCATCTTCCCAATCCTGATTTTGTTCCGCATATTGTTCATGTTCTTGCGAAGAAGTCCGAGGCTCCGCAGGATCTGCCGAGAGAGGGGGAGTCGAATATAAGTCTTTTCGGTATTACAAATTATCATAACAATTTTGATAAGTTTGGTATGAAAAGAGAGGACAGACGCAGACATCTTTATGTTGTTGGTAAGTCCGGTTCAGGAAAATCAAAACTCCTTGAGCTTCTCATAAAAGAGGATATGGAGAATGGTCATGGTGTGGGGGTTTTGGACCCTCATGGTGATCTTGTTGATAATGTGCTTAGATTTGTTCCGAAGGAAAGGATAAAGGATGTGATTTATTTTGATCCTGCCGATACGAATTTTCCTATTTCTTTCAATCCGATGGAAACGGTTGATGAGGAATATAAAATGCAGATGACCATCGGGTTTATCCAGATATTTAAAATGCTTTTTGGGTCAAACTGGACGGACAGGCTGGAGCATGTGCTTCGATATACTGTTCTGGCGCTTTTGGATAGCCCGAACACAACTGTTCTTTCTATTTTAAAGATGCTGACTGATAAGAATTATCGTCAAAATATTGTTTCACGTATTCAGGATAATGTGGTTAAGAATTTTTGGGTTTCAGAATTTGCCGGCTGGAGTGAAAAATTTGATGCGGAAGCCATAACTCCTTTGCTAAACAAGGTGGGGCAATTTGTTGCAACAAATATGATCAGAAATATTATCGGCCAACCCATAAGTAAATTTGATATCAGAAATATAATGGATAACAAGAAAATTATTTTAATGAAGGTGTCAAAAGGAATTTTGGGGGAGGAAAACAGTTCGCTTCTTGGCGCGATGATTATTACGAAACTGTATCAGGCCGCGCTCAGTCGGGCGGCCATGCGGGAAGAGGAAAGAAGAGATTTCTATTTTTATGTGGACGAGTTCCACAATTTTGCTACGGACGCTTTTGCAGAAATTTTATCGGAAGCCAGAAAATATGGGTTAAATCTTACCATTGCTCATCAGTATATGGGGCAGGTTTCGGATGTTGTTAAAAAGACCGTGTTCGGTAATGTTGGATCGACCATTAGTTTTAGGGTCGGTTCCGAGGACGCGGGGGTTCTGGCGAATGAATATACTCCAATTTTTCAGGAAAGAGACATTATAAATCTTGGGGTTCGTGAGTTTTATTGCAAAATGTCTGTTAATGGTGAGATCAGGGAGGCCTTTTCCGGAAGAACTATAGAGGTCCCGAATAAATCTGAGGATTATGTTTCTGAAATTATTGAAAATTCCAGGAAAAATTATTGCGAACCTCGTGACAGGGTTGAAGAAATGCTTGCAAAATGGGACGAAGCTGGGGAGTTTAAAAATATGGGACCTGAAGAGGAACCGGTATTTGAAGAGCCTTTGATTTGATTTGGCCTTTTTGGGAGGCAAATGCTAAAATGTTACAAAGTTTTCATTTAATTTTTATAACTTTTGTATTAAAATTTTTCAGATTTTAAATTTATGGTATGGAGGATGGATCTGAAACAAACAGCGAGGGGAGATATGAACTTGTGGAGATCGATTCCGTTGATATAGAAGATAGTAAGGAAATTC
Organism: Candidatus Peregrinibacteria bacterium; assembly: GCA_014728975.1. Lineage (GTDB taxonomy): Bacteria > Patescibacteriota > Gracilibacteria > UBA1369 > LOWO2-01-FULL-3 > WJKQ01. The sequence continues at coordinate 6,145 of WJKQ01000030.1, forward strand.
CCGGTCGTAGTGGAAGTAATGATTTGGGAGCTATAATCGAAAGTACAAGATCTGGTATTAGAGGGCCTGTTCAGGACGAGCGATTTGACGCGGGCTTTGCTCACGAAGACACAATGCCTCCGTCTGGCGATACCAATCCCTCACTCCCGGCTTGTTTTAGAAATAGAGAAGATTCTTTGGACTCGCAAAATGTATCGGTGGAAGATGAATTAAGACGATGTAAAGCTTATATTCAGGTGCTTGTTGAGATGATAGATTCTATTTGTAATGACTCTCAAATGAATAACGATTGCAAAAAAGGGTTGGAGGATATTTCGGGAGTTATCAATTTATTTGTGTCCAAATTAAACAGTATAATGTCGCACTGTGAAAAAAACTCTCGGCAGGATACGTATGATTTACTTTTGAGAAGGCAGATAAGGATTGTTTTGCATGATTTAAAACAACCTTTGTCCGCTATGTTGATCTGTTGTGAAGATGCTCTTAGGAATTGGGATGATGTAGATTTTGATTATATTCAAGACCTTTTAAAAATTTTTAGAAAGCAGTGTAATGAATTTATAGATACTTTTGATCAAATGCTCTCATATGGATTATCTATTATGGATTCTACTAATATTGATGGTTTAACCGATTCTTTACCTGTTTTACCATCGATGATTTTGGAGTTGTGCAGGCAGAAAGGGCATGAGATTAAAACCGAGGTTAGAGATCGTATGATGTTTGTTTCTTTGGGGCCTGTACAATTAAATTATATTTTACGTGAACTCGTTGCTAATTCTATGGATGCAATGGATGAAAACGGCGAGGTTAATATTGTTTTTTCGAGAGACGGCGATAAATGTAAGATTGAAGTTTCTGATAATGGTATGGGTATAAAGCCACGAGATATTGTTATGATATTTGAACCGCGGTTTAGCACCAAAACGGGCGGAGGAGGAATAGGTTTAACGGAAATTAAAAGAATTCTGCGTAATTGCGGAGGAACTGTCCAGGTGTCCAGTATGTTAAATAAGGGAACAACCGTTACTATCTGGCTTCCAATTAGACAGAATGATTCGGATTGGAGAAAGTTTATATAAAATATTTTTTTAAAAAATTTTATTTTAGTGTATATTTTATTTTGGAATATTATATACAAGCATGCCGGAATCCAAAAAATCCACTAAATCTACTGATGCCAGGTTAAAAGCCAAATATGGCAATACGTTGATTATAGAAAAATTACCGGGTTATTTTTTGATTATTTGCCTTGCTGCCGCGTTTTCTTTTCTTATTTATATTTTATGGCCTTTTATTACATCGATTTTTTTAGCCGGTGTTTTGACTGTTGCTTTTTATTCGGTATATAAAATTGTATTAAGATTTTTTAGAGGCTGGTCAAGGACGGCTTCCATGGTTACCTGTTTGCTTGTTGTTTTGGTTGTTATTGTTCCTTTGAGTGTTTTTGTTCTTCTTCTTGCTACAGAGGCTTATGATACGTATCTGCTTATTCAGGATAACATCGGTTCCGGAGTTTTTGATAAATATCTTCAATGGGATGATGGAGGATATTTTTTTGATTTGAAAAGGAGAATTCAGCCTGTTATCGACCTGGACAGTATCGATATGAAAAAAACAATAATAAATATGGCGCAGAGCCTCAGTACATTTCTCGTTTCGCAGACCGCGAGTTTCTTAAAAGGGCTTTCAAACATTATAATGAAGCTTATTGTAATGATTTTTGCTCTATTTTATTTCTTTAAAGACGGTCATAAGCTTATAGATAAAATCGGGAGTCTTAGTCCTCTTCCTACTGTTTATGAAACCGAGCTTTTTCAAAAGATAGCTTCCATGGTTAAGGCTGTTGTGTTTGGAGTATTTTTCACTTCAATTATTCAGGGAATTGTAGGCGGTGTCGGATTTGGTATTATAGGCGTTTCCAATCCTATTTTTTGGGGGACAGCTATTGCTTTTTTCTCTCTTGTTCCTGTTGTGGGAACAGCTTTGGTGTGGGTACCGGCTTCCATAGTGCTGGCAATTATGGGGGAATATGGATCTGCGATTTTTCTTTTCTTGTGGGGGCTTCTGGCTGTCGGATCTGTAGATAATTTTGTGAGGCCTTATCTTATCGGCGGTAAAGCAAAAACTTATCCTCTTATGACCCTGCTTGTTGTTTTGGGTGGAGTCTTAACAATGGGACTGAAAGGTGTGATTATTGGTCCTTTGGTTCTGATGATTTTGATGTCCTTTCTTCATATTTATGAATCTGAATATGGTAAGGTCCTGAAAAAGTAACTTAAATTAATTTTATGGACAGGAAAAAGTCTAATATATTATCTGAACATAAAGCGTTTTTATTTATTATGCTTTTATTTTGCATGGTGTCTTTATATGGAATTATTTCTTTTTTTGATTCCACAAATGATTATATAGACAATATGTATGTGTCTGCTGTGAATATTGATTCTGAAGAAAATAAGGATGAATCTGACAAATTGGATGTTTTTGCTGAGCTTTTTCGGGATGTAGGAAAAGACCATGTTCATTCGGAGGCTATAGCAGTTTTAAATGCCGAAGGAATAATTAAAGGATATGATGATGGAACTTTCAGGCCGGATGATAAGATAAACAGAGCTGAAATTTTACCTATTCTTACCAATGCTTTGGATTCGGATTTTTCCGGAAGGGTGCTGGAGGACTGTTTTGTCGATATTCAGGATCAATGGTTTTCTGTCTTTGTATGTTACGCAAAGGAGCAGGGGTGGATCAGCGGTTTTGCAGATGGTTCTTATAGACCTGAAAGGGCTATTTCCAAAGCTGAAGCATTAAAAATTGTTTTTACTGCTTTCGATTATGAAGCTTGCGATTCTGTTAATTTAAAGCCATACGAAGATGTTCCGATTGATAGCTGGTTTGCTCCATATGCATGCGCCGCAAAGAAAGATAAAATAATTTCGACAAATTATTTTTATGCGGATCATAAAATAACAAGAGCGGAATTTATACAGATCGTTTATAATGTTATGGTCAAGAAGAGTCTGCTTTAAAGAGGTAATATAATACTATTATTCCGGTAATTATTGGTAAAAAAGTATAGTATCGCCATTTTGACGACGGATATGGTTCGCCGGATTTGTTTTCGGTTTTTTCGATAAGGAGATTTATTTTTTTTGTGAATTCTCCATTGGTTTTTGGGAGAGCTTTTATTTGAATTTTTTTTGTGTCTGAAAGTC
>WJKQ01000031.1 GCA_014728975.1 Candidatus Peregrinibacteria bacterium
AACAGGGCTTATAAGGAAATTTGCTCGGCTCGCAAATTTCCCAAATTTCTTCCGCTACGCTCCAGAAACTTCTCTTAATCGCGATGTTATATGAAATTGAGAAAATATTTTTGAATTAATATTATTGCGGGGGACTTTTTAGAAAGATTTTTAACTTAATAACTTTTTAAATTAAATATGCTTACACCATTAGATTATTTATTCATTGCAATTTACTTCATCATAGTTCTAGCAGTTGGTTGGTTTGCTGGAAGAAAAGAAACTAAAGAAGAGTATCTAATTGCTGGGAGAAATTTGAAATTCTTACAGGCAACAACAACAATTTTTTCTAGCAAAATTGGTGCTGGAATATTACTGACTTACACAGCACTTGTATATTTATATGGGCTTGGTGCTTTGTGGTATTTTATCGGTGCAATTTTTGGCTATTTCGTATTTTATTTCTTTGCTAAAAAGATTAAAAAACTCTCTGATGAAAAACAATATTATACCTTACCTGATTTTTTCTTTGACCAAAAAGGCAGGCTTACAGGATATTTAGTTTCAATAGTTGTTTTTCTTTCAATGTTTGGGTGGGTAATTGTTAATTTTACAGGTGGAGCAAAAGTCATTTCAGAATATTCAGCACTAAGTTTTGAATTATCAATAATTTTAATGGGAATTGTAATTTTAACTTACTTACTAATTGGAGGATTTAAAGCAGTTGTTAAGACTGATGTAATTCAAACCTTAGGAATCTCACTCCTTTTTGTTTTAATGTTGTTTCTACTTTTTACCTCAGGAAGCTCTTTGACTTTTGCTGACTTCAATCTTTTTAGCATACCTGTGGGGCAAATTATAAACTTCTTTTTAGCAGGTTTATTGTTTCCATTGGCTTCTGCTGAACTATGGCAAAGAGTTTATGCAATAAAAGATGAAAAAAATCTTAAGAAAAGTTTGATTTTGGCCACCTCATTATATTTTATTGTTGGAGTCGTTCTTTTGTTTATAGGATTAGTCATCAGAACAAAATTAACTGGACTTGATGCTGACACTTCTTTGATAGTTGGTTTTAGTAATCTACTTCCTGCGGGATTAGCAGGTTTGGCAGTTGTTATTTTTTACTCTGCAATAATGTCATCATCAGACACCTATTTATTCACATCAAATGCCTCATTAACTCAAGATTTTTTACAAAAATCAGGATATGTCAAAAAAGAAAAGTTGTTGAAGGTTATGAAAATCTCAATGGCTTTACTTATGGTTTTAGGAGTTATTTTATCTTTAATTATAAGAGATATAGTTGATACAACTTTCTTTTTTGTTGCGTTAATGATGTCTTTAGGATTTATTACTTTAGTTGTTTGGATTAAGCCAAAAATCAATAAACATGCAATCAATTTTGCAATTATATTTAGTTTAATTGGTGTTGTTGCTCTGGCAATTATTCAAGGAATTTCAACTTCTTTAGTAATTTATAGTTTAGGACTAAGTTTAATTGGATTAATAATAGGAAGCATATTTAATTTATTTAGAAAAAAGTCCCTCTCAAATATTTAATTATTGAAAAAATATTTTCTCAACTTGCTCCGTTTTACTCCGCACCACGCCTTGCAGGCTCTCCTCCTTTCAGTCGTCGGGTCATATAACAAGGGATAAAAGGAAATTTCCTGCCAAAATTTCCCAAATTGCCTACGGCAACTTCTTTTATCCCCGATGTTATATGAAATTGCTTCGGGGTCGCCTTAAAGAAACATTTATAACTTTTATCAAATAATCAATATTTATGACAGATAAAAATAATGTAGTCGCAAAAACAATCAAGACTTATGAAGAACTTGCAGAAGATTATTACAAGACTCATTTTGATATAAACGAGATTAAGAATATTGCAGATTTTTTCATTCAGAATTTGAAAGGGCAAAAAATTTTGGATATTGGTTGTGGTCCAGGCAGAGACGCAAAGTATTTTTCTGAACATAATTTAGAAGTTACAGGAATTGATTTAACTTCTAATTTCGTAAAAATGGCTTCTCAAAATGTGCCAAATGCCAAATTTATCCAAAAAGATATGAGAAGTCTTGATTTTCCAGAAAATAGTTTTGATGGCATATGGGCTTGTGCTTCATTTTTACATGTTCCAAAAGAAGATGCGAAAAATACTTTGCTTGGATTCAGAAAAATACTAAAACCAGCTGGACTCATCTATCTCTCCGTCAAACAGGGAAATGAAGAAAAATTCGTAGAGAAAGATGAATACAAAGGTAGAACAAAATTTTTTGCCTTCTATGCTCAAGATGAATTCAAAAATCTGATTGAGTCTTGTAATCTTAAAATTGTTAAAGTCTTGATTGATAATAAGAAAGATACTTGGATAAATGTTTTTGCGACCAAAGAATAGACGGCGACCCCTACGTAACTTGCTCCGTTTCACTCCGCACCACGCTGCGCTCTCACTCCACTTCGTTTCGTTCGGGTCATATAACAGGGCTTAAACGGAAAATGCCTCAGCTCGGCATTTTCCCAAATTGCTCCCGTTGGTCGCAACTTCGTTTAAGCCCGATGTTATCT
>WJKQ01000032.1 GCA_014728975.1 Candidatus Peregrinibacteria bacterium
CTAAATACACTTTTTGCCTACTGGAAAACCGACCCGGACAACAAAGAAATTTTATTTTGGATGGGCGTCGCGAAAGACAGAATCGAAAAATTCGGAAGCGGTAAACAACTGGAAGAATCCGCGGAAGAACAGATAAAAGAAGAAATGAAAAACATAACCAAAACGGATGAAAAAACAAAAAATGATCTGACCGAGCAACAAATCAAAACACTAAATTTACAGGGTCAGGAACTGAGTGAACAAAGACATCAGGGAAAATCTTCAGCAAAAGAAAGAGCAAAAGAAGAATCTTTATCAAGAGTACAGGACGGATCACTTGAAAGGGATCTTACCGAAGATTTCTATGAGCAAACAGACGACAACTACATATTAGACGAACAAAAAACAGGGAAAAAAATAGATAAAATCAAATTCTCGGGGAATGAAATGACCGACGAAGAAAGAGTAAAACTTAAATCAAATACCTACTATAAACAGGATAAACTCAGAAACAAAGAAGGGATAACTGACGTGGTTTCTATAAACAGCGCCGGCAAAAAAATGACCTCGGATGAAGCAAAAGTTTCACAAAAAAACGAGCTGGAAAGACTAGAAAAAGAAATGGCATCAAAAGCGGAACAAAGAGCCGAAAATAAAACAAGAAAATCAAACGTACACGACCTTAACGCAAAAATCGCCGCAAGACGTGAAGCAAAAAGAATTATTGAAGAAAAAAGACATAAACAACTTTAGTGATATAATTAAAGTATGTTACTGGGAATTATAATTTTGATACTGGTCACCGCGACAATAATATTTTTAAGTATTTCTTTTTATATTACTTTATATGGAAGCCCTTATTCCCCTACTCCAACCAAAGCGGTTAAAGAAATGTTAAAACAGGCAGAAATAAAAAAAGGAGATAAAGTTTATGATATTGGAGCCGGTGATGGAAGAATTGTGCATTATGCTGTAAAAAACTATGGAGCAGACGCCGTAGGTTTTGAAATGGATCCGTTTATATTTTTTATCGCAAAATTACGTCAATGGTTCTGGAAATGGAAAGGTAAAATTTACAGGAAAAATTTTACCAAACATGATTTATCAGACGCTGACGCAGTTTTATGCTATATGCTTCCCAGAACATTAAAAAAATTCCAAAAAAAATTCGACAAAGAATTAAAACAGGGAACAAAAGTAATATCATACAGTTTTCATATCGGAGACTGGAAACCAAAAAAAATCATTCCCAAAAAAGGAAAAATCAACAAAATCTTTATTTATGAGACAACATAGGAATGATAAGTTTTCTAAAAAGCAGCCAATAATACAAAAAAAGAATCCACCACGGAAACAGCTTTATTTGAACTGAAGAAAAACTGAAGGATGCAAATACTTTTACAAAAAAAATAATAAGTTCAAGAAAAAGAAAACCAAAAAAACCGATAAAATTTCCAATAAAATCCCATATAAAACTTGTCAAAACTGCAAAAAATCCAAAAACCATGGATAAAGGAATTAAAGGTAAAACAAAAACATTGGCAACAGGTGAAATAATACTCAATCTTCCAAAGTTCAGAATAATCACAGGCAAAGCAAAAATCTGAGCGGAAAGTGTCATAATAACCGCCTCCCTTATTCCAAAAAAATCAGGAAGCCATTTAAAATATTTATCCATCATTGTTGAAACAACGATAATTCCGAATGTCGCCAAAAAAGAAAGTTGAAAACCAACATCATAAACTAAAATCTTCGGATTCCACAAATTCATTACAAACGCGGCACTAAAAAGGCTGAGAATAACAAGGTAAGGGCGGCCATACCAGAGCGCTATAAGAGAAATAATCCCCATTATGGCCGCCCTCGTCACCGCCGCGCTGGCCCCAACCAAAAGTGTAAAAACAATAATAAAAAATATACATACAATTACTTTAAATTTACGGCTTAAAAAACTGAAAATTCCACCAATAACAACAATTACAAGAGTTATATTATATCCGGAAATTGCGATAATATGAGTAAGCCCCGTAATATTAAAATTGTCCATTAAATGCTCGGGAATTCCCCTTCGACTCCCTAAAATAAGACCCGACATAAAACTGCCGTGAGGCTCTGAAAAAATTTTGGACATACGATCTTCAAAAACTTCTTTAAACCGATAAATATACTTATAAAAACAATTTCCTCCTCCCGAAGAAAGCTTACGCACATCAGCATTATACATAACTGCATAGATCGAATATCTGGACAAATATTTATCATACGCGAAACTATCGAAAGATTCAGGAATCTGAATTTTTCCAAAAACGTTTAAACAGTCACCATATTCATAAACCGGATATCGCTCAGTATTGATCAGGATTCTCCCTTCAACATTTTTCCACTTTTCGTCTGAAAAAATCCTTTCTGTATCCAAAGTATATTTAACTTTATCTCTCCTAACGTCCACTTCATCAACAATACATCCTTCAATTTTAAAATAACCCTCATAATTTTTTATATGATCCAAATTATTTTCAAAAGAAATAAAAAACCTCATTAACCCGATAAAAACAGCGATCAAACTAAACAAATAAACAAAATATTTTTCGTTGCAAAATAAAATACCCAAGCCCAAAATCCAGAAAAAAATCAAAAATGCAATTTTCAAAAAATCATCATTCAGCAAAAATTCACCGGCAATAATTCCCAACAAAAAAGAAACTACAAAAAGTAAAAACCATTTCGATCTGGTCATACACCCGACTCTACTACAGAAAATTAAAATTTTTCTAAAATCTTATAATTGATAAATAAAAGGAAAATAAGTAGTATAAACGGGCATATTTTAAACAACATGAAGAAAATATCCGCAAAATTATTATTAATTCCTCTTCTGTTACTGAATTTTACCCAAACTTCCCATGCAGAATTTAAAGACGTCTTCCATCTGCATAAAAATTACGATGCAATCATCTATCTGCAGGAAAACGATATGATTCAGGGATACCCGGACAATACTTTTAAGCCTGAAAATAAAATAAACCGGGCAGAATTTCTCAAAATAATAATGGAGGGAACCGATATTCCTCTCGACATTCAACAAAACGCACCTTTTTCGGATATAAATCAAAACTCCTGGTACGCACCCTACGTAAAAAAAGCCTATAAAGAAGGATGGATATCCGGTTATCCAGATAAAACATTTAAACCCGAACAAACAATAAATAAAGTTGAAGCCTTAAAAATACTTGGAGAACTACAAAACTGGGATATTCATTACAGCATTACGACAGCTCCCTACAACGACACCCCTGTTTCAGAATGGTACACAAAATATGTTGCTTACGCCAAAAATCATAACTACCTCGAAGAAGCCGGCAGTACATTCTCTCCCGAAAACCCAATGACGAGAGCAAAAATATGTGAAATAATTTATAGAACTTTA
>WJKQ01000033.1 GCA_014728975.1 Candidatus Peregrinibacteria bacterium
CGCATTTTTCTGGATTCTGCAGTACTTCATGTTCCCAGATTCTTATAACCTTAAACCCTCTACTCCTAAGCTTGCGAGCATTCTCCTTATCTCTGGATGCATTTTTTTCTATTTTCGGAAGCCAATACTTCTTATTAGTCTTTGGCGCTTCATAACATTTTGGGCATTTATGCCAAAAGCAACCATCTACAAAGATTGCTATTTTTTTCTTCGTAAACACTATGTCAGGCTTGCCGGGCAATTTGTAATGGATGCGGTATCCCCTTAATCCCTCTTGCCATAAGAGCTTTCTGAAATTTACCTCTAATGAAGTATTTTTTGCCCTAATTCTTGACATAATTTTACTTCTTGTTTTTCTGTCAAACTTGTCGGCCATTCTGAAATCTTACCCTCGTTTTTTAGCGCTAATAAATCCTGCATGATTTTTTTGGCAAGCACTTCAGAAAGCTTAACCGGAACCGCATTTCCGATTAGCTTATAGCCATCAGCAACGTTTTCATAATGAAAAACAAAATCATCCGGAAAAGTTTGGATCCTAGCGCATTCTCTAATAGATAGCCTTCTGTATAAATCCTCTTTCCCCGGAACAAACACCCTTTTGTCCTTTTCTATGAATTTCATTTTTGGCGCTTGCGGATGGCATGGCGCATGCCTGCCTCCTGCTTGGATTGTAAAAGACGGCTCGTCCCAACCCCTAACCCTATTTCGTGACATATAAATTGTTGAAAATCCACCATTCATATATTCATGGTTAGAAATTTTAAGATCGCCATTGGTCTTATTCTTCTGGCTTGCTGGGATTGGCTCTGGCAAATCAGAAATGGCTTCTTTCAATGTTAATTTTTTGTCAAATGGCTGTGGAAATTGAAACTTCTTTTCCATTCGATTATGGTATCCAATTATAAAAACTCTTTTTCTTTCTTGTGGCACTCCGTAATCCTTAGCATCCATCAGCTTATAGGAAACCTCATATCCCATGCTTCTAAACATATTAATAATTTTCATAAACTCAGGAAAATGCCTTTTAGATAAAATCCCTGCAACATTTTCAGCCAAAAAGAAAAGAGGCTTTTTTGCTTCAATTAACTTAACATAATCGTGAAAAGATTTTCCCCTTGAATCATTTATGCCACGCATTGCACCAGCAAGGCTCCAGCTTTGGCAAGGAGGACCTCCAACAAATCCAACAACATCCGGAATCTCTTCGGGATTTATCTTTTGGATTGGTCTTTTGTCTATCTTAATATTGTGGTTTTTCTCGAAAGTTTCCCAACAGCCATCCCAATTATCATTAGCAAAGGCAAGATTAAAGCCCACATTAGTAAATCCTAAATCAAGCCCTCCTGCTCCTGAAAAAAATGATGCTATTTTCATTTTTCAACACTCGTTATTAGTTTAGCCTCAACCATTTTAGCTGGATTGTTAGGGTCTTTGATTTTTATGTCTTTCACAGAAATTTCCGGATGATTTTCCAGTTCTTTTGCATCTTCTTTTGGAAATGAATCATATTTTTCTTTTCTTAGCAAAGCGAACAGGTGGAATTTCTCTTTATCTGAAATATTACAAAAATCTTCATAAACTTTAATGGGGTTTTGAATGTGCCACATTCCCCTTATTCTTAAAATTGTAATCCCGAGCGGATCAACTCTTTTGACATTTCCAATTTCAGTAGTCTTGCCTTTTTCTAAACCAAGCAAATCTAAAACTGACTCAACATCTTTTTTAATTGGATCATGCACCTTATGATAAACTTCATGGCTTGCAGCATAACATGTGCCCTGAATAAAAAATATGTACTTTAGCTTTGAAGATTTTGTATGCCCAATAACATAAAAAAGCTCTTTATCTTCCCAGTCTTCGCCTTCACAATTTCGGCAATCCTTAGTAATCCGTGTATCGCTTGAAAGAAGCTTGTCTTTTGGAGGTGAGCTATTCAGCGCAAGTGATGATTTCTGGCTTTCAATCTTTTTTATTTCATAAGCATCACTATTTTTGATAATCATATCTGGAGGATGGTTTTGGTTTCCCAGCCACGAAAAAACTTTTGAATATTCTTCCTCCTTCTTTTCCTTTTCAACTTTAAAAGAATTAGCAATTGAATCCTTTACAAAAAATTCAAGCTGTTCGCAAACTGCATTTATTCTTATGTGTGATTTTGAAGCATAATCCTTTAAGTCATAACTTCCGAAATTTACTATATTGGTTATTGCTTTGATAATATTATTTCCCATTTTCTACACTCCCATTTTTTAGATGGTCTTCCATCATAATTTCAAATTGCCTTGATACTACAATTCCTTTCTTCTTGCAAAACTCCCTATACTTATCATAAATGTCAGAATCAACCTTTAATGTAACGCTTTTGCTTGGCATATTGCACCCCTCACCATTAGACATACTTAGACATATTTATAAATCTTGCGTATGGTTGTCCTGTGTTCGGCGGATAAATGTTCTTTTTTAGAAAAAGAACCAAAAACAGCCCCCTCTCTCGTCCTAACGGACATATTGTCTGCTACGCAGTTATTGATATTAAAGTAAGTAAAAACTACGGCACCTATCTGATTCTTCGGCAGTAAGAAAACTTCTTCGTCGCTTCGCTCCTCGACCCCGCTGCGCTCTCCTCCTTTCAGTCGTCGGGTCGGCTAACAGGAATTAAACTCAATAAATTTGAAGTCCTAAAAAGTTAAAGAGGGCAGTTTTCCTTTCAAAATATTTATATACAATACTTAATATTATTATTCTATGGTTAAAATAATCGCAATAGGTGGTGGGGAGAATGGAAGGCCCGGCACTAAATATGAAAC
>WJKQ01000034.1 GCA_014728975.1 Candidatus Peregrinibacteria bacterium
CTGGTTCTGGCACAACAGCTCATGCAGTCGCTCAACTCAATGCTGAAGATGGTGGAAATCGAAAATGTGAAGCAGCTTGAACAGCAAATGCTTGATTTTATTGATAATGTAAGAGAAGGAGCGACCAGTGAAGATTTACTTTATGAATTGATTTTAAAGAGCGGAAAGGAACTAAATATCCCCATTGAAGAGAAAAAGGCTGATGGTCAGAGTTATTTCCTCATTGGAGATGGGACTCTCGTTATTTGTCTTGCGGATAAACTGACAAAACCGCTTTTTGAGGCAATTGTGAAAGATAAACCTGAAAAAATTATTACGCTTGATCGAGCGTTTGGAAAAAACGATCAACTTAAGACAAATATCCTTCTCCAAGCGGAAAATGCAGGAGTGAAGGAGTTTAAAGTTATTTAATTATTTTTAAGCCATGGCGAAAAAGCAAGTTCAAAAATTAAACGGGTTAGTACATTCAGAATCCTTTTTGCAGGTCAATTTTATTAAGGGTTTTAAGTATATTGATAAGGCAGGAGAAGTGGTGAATTTGTTCTATGATGAAAAGAACAATCCTCCTGTTTTTCAGATGGACAGGAATTTTCTTGTAATCCGAAAAGAGTCGCAATTAAAAGAGGAATATCGGCTTTCAATTAATAATTTTTGGGGACACTATTTATCTCCTGACGGATTAGACAAAGTTGCCACAGATTTTGAGAAAAAATGTACTGATGTCCTACCCATTGTTGATATTAAAAAAATAAACAGATTGGGCTGGAGGAATTATTTTGTATATGAATTTGACGCTGCAGAAGATAATACAAAGTTTTCTTCTTTATTAAACAGGGAAGATTTAGCTCTTTCAGAGCTGTCTTTTAGCAAAAAATATGGTGATTTTATTTATAATTATAAAATTCGCAAAGTTATAAAAAGTAATAAAGAAAAGACTCAGGGTGTCCTTTTCGACGTGGATTGTTACAAAGAATACGCCACTTCTTTGGATATAAATAAGATTAAGATTGAGCTAAAAAGCATGAGAGAGGCGATCCAGTCAGCTGATTTTTTGGAGATTATAAATTTTATTTTAAGTAAGTAGATAATGAAAGAATATTTAAAAGCATTTGCGGACTCGAAAATACCATCATTATTGATTGTTGGACTTTTTATTGTTGTTGGTGCCCTTTTAATAAAAGGTGAAGAATTGGCATGGAGTCCTAGCTTGATTTCTGGTGGAATATTGTTAATCTTAGGTGTTTTTTTAGGGATTCTTTCATACTCAGATCATCGCAATAAAGAACATACTGATAAAATTATTAAATACTACAAAGATGCACTCGATTCCGTGAGTAAGACGCATTCGGCATTTGAGACAAAAGCTCAAAGTGAGCTGACAAGTAATAACTCAATGGGAACAGAAGGCTCACAATATATAGCTCAGGATAATGGGACTGTAACTCAAGATTCATAATATCATCGTTTCCCCGAGATCAGGAAAATGATCAAAAACCTAACCGTGTCGAATTCGACCCCTTTAAAACCTTAAGAATTTAGTAACATTACATACTATGCAAAAAGAACTCATACAATCATTAACGAAAAACTTTGAATCTCATGCTCAACAGACCGAGAACGGTGTGGAGTTTTGGTTGGCCAGAGATTTACAGCATTTGCTAGGCTATACGGACTGGCGGAATTTTTTGCAGGTCGTAAACAAAGCAAAGACTGCTTGTGAAGTCTCAGGCCAGAACATTCCGGACCATTTCGTTGACGCCAACAAAATGGTTGATCTTGGTTCTGGTAGCCAAAGAGAAGTACCAGACATAATGCTAACAAGATATGCCTGCTATTTAATTGCTCAGAACGGCGATTCGCGAAAAGAGGATATTGCCTTTGCTCAAACCTACTTTGCCGTGCAAACGCGTAAACTGGAGATCATTGAGCGTCGTTTACTGGAATCGGAGAGATTATCTGCACGCAAAAAACTGTCTGAAACCGAGAAAGAACTTTCCAGTGTTATTTTTGAGCAGACCGGAGGTGAAAAGAATTTTGCCCTCATTCGTAGCAAGGGCGATCAGGCACTTTTTGCCCATAGCACCCAACAAATGAAAAGTAAGTGGCATGTTCCCAAAGGCAGAGCTTTGGCGGATTTTGCTCCAACGATTATTTTGAAAGCTAAGGATTTTGCCACCGAAATAACCATTTTTAACGCCAGAGAAAATGGTATGAATACCGAAAGAGAAATTTCAAGCGAACACATTACAAATAATACGACTGTCCGCAAAGCATTATTGGAAAGGGGTATTCGTCCTGAAAATCTTCCACCTGAAGATGATATTAAGAAAGTAGAGAGGAAGCTTGCCTCAGAAGAGAAGAAAAGTTTAAGAGATGCTCAAAAACTTAATGACTAATAATCTATGAAACTAAAATTTGAAGCAAATCAGCAATACCAACTGGACGCAATCAATGCGATTGTAGAAACGTTTGAAGGACAGTCACTTGAGAGTGGAGACTTTGAAGTAGAAATAGCTCCTCCTGCGGATCAGCTTCAAATGGGAAATGAGTTATTGATTGGGAATAGGATTGAATTACAGGAAGAATCAATTTTGAAGAATCTTAAGGGCATTCAAACACGTTTTAACGAAATTCATGAGAAAACCAATGATGAAACCGGAGAGAAGTTCGGAGGTATTGAATTATCGGAAAATCTTGATGGGATGAATTTTTCTGTAGAAATGGAGACGGGAACAGGAAAAACATACACGTATATCCGCACAATTCACGAGCTGAACCAAAAGTATGGATTTAAAAAGTTTATCATCGTGGTCCCAAGTATTGCGATTAAGGAAGGAACAATCAAAAATTTGGAAGTCACAAGAGAGCATTTTTCCATGCTCTACAACAATCCAAAGATGGATTTTTATGTATATGACCCGAAGAAGCGTGGGCAGCTCAAGAACTTTGCTACTACAAACGCTTTGCAGGTTTTGGTGATAAATATTGATTCCTTTGCGAAGAAAGACAGTAATATTATTTATCAGGAATCGGACTGGGGCGTGCCAATTGAATATATTAAGGCCGTTAAGCCAATAGTAATTGTGGATGAACCGCAAAATATGGAGACCGATAAACGAAAGGAGGCAATTTCTAACTTAAATCCGCTTTGCACTCTTCGTTATTCCGCAACGCATAAACATCCTTACAACCTTCTTTACAAACTGGATCCGGTGAGAGCTTATGATCTTGGCTTAGTTAAGAAGATTGAAGTAGATTCAGTCTTTTCAGAGGACGCATACAATGAAGCATATATCAAAGTTGTTAAGTTTGTTCGCAGAGGAAAAGGTAAAATTGCGGTTCAGCTGGAGATTGATAAGAGTGATGATTATGGGCTTCAAAAGAAAACAATCACAATGGAGCCTGGTGATGATTTATATTTGTTATCAGGGAAACGGGATGTTTATGAGGGGTTTATGCTGGAAAACATTTATTCTCAAGATGGATATATTGAATTTTCTAACGGGAAGACTTTTTATCTAGGGCAAAAAGACGAAGGGCTTCACGAAGATCTCATCAAATATCAAATTAAAAAGACAGTAGAGAACCATTTTGAGAAAGAAGCAAAATTAAAGGATAAAGGCATTAAAGTGCTTTCATTAATCTTTATTGATCGAGTTGCAAATTATCGGAGCTATTCAGAAAATGGATTCGTTAAGGGAAAGTTTGCAGAATGGTTTGAGGAATCGTATCGTGAAATGCAGTCAAAGCCCAAATTCAAAGGGGTGCTTACGCATTCAGCTGATGAAGTTCATAATGGTTACTTTGCAGCGGACAAAAAGACAGGACAATGGAAAGATTCAAGGGATACCAAGGGAGAAGGAGGTAAGTCAAAGGATGATGAGCAGACCTACGAGCTGATAATGAAAGAAAAAGAAAAATTATTGGATGCAAAAACACCTCTGAGGTTTATTTTTAGCCATTCCGCTTTGCGTGAAGGTTGGGATAATCCAAATGTTTTTCAAATTTGCACGCTTAACGAAACACGTTCGGATATGAAGAAGAGACAGGAAATAGGGCGTGGACTAAGATTGCCAGTGAATCAGGGCGGTGAACGAGTCTTTGATCAAAACATAAATATTTTGACGGTTATTGCGAATGAGAGTTATGAAGATTTTGCACGAAGTTTGCAAAATGAGATCGAAGAAGAGTGCGGGGTGAGCTTTACAGGAAGGATTAAAAATAAGAAAGAACGAAGAAAGGTACAACTCAAGAAAGGATACCAGCTTGATTCGAATTTTAAGGACCTTTGGGAACGGATTAAGCATAGAACGAGGTATTCAGTCGATTATGACACTGAAGAGCTTGTACGGGAAAGTGTGAAGCTTTTGAGCGAAATCACTGTTGCCCGACCAAAAATTAGTAATGTGAGAGTAAGAATTGAGATGGATGAAAAGGGGCTGGGAACGGAAGTTATCACAAGCAGTGGCCAGATGATTGATGATGAAAGAATACTTTCCGTGATTCCTGATGTTATTAGCGGAATCCAAGGAAGAACCAAGCTAACAAAAGCAACTATTTACCAGATTTTGAAAGAATCAGGGAAAATTGAAGATATTTTGATCAATCCTCAACAATTACTGGATGAGGCAAGTTTGCTGATCAATGAGGCCTTGAAGAAAATGATGGTTGATGGAATTAAATATGAAAAAATCGCAGGCGAAGAATGGGAAATGCAGAGATTTGAAAATGAAGAATTAGAAGGTTATTTAAACAAAATGGTGGAGGTAAAGAACCAAGGCAAAACCTTATACGATTATATTGTAGTTGATTCTGTGGGAGTAGAAGGCCGATTTGCTAAAGATCTCGAAAGTCGAGAGGATGTGAAGTTCTACATTAAACTTCCATGGTGGTTTAAAATCGATACTCCGATTGGTGGCTATAATCCCGACTGGGCGATTGTTTTTGAGAATGATAAGCGGGTTTATTTTGTAGCGGAAACAAAGTCAGCCGGTGAAATAAGAGAAAGTGAACAAATGAGAATTCAATGTGGTAAAGCACATTTCGAGCAACTCGATGACGTACGTTTTGAACGTGTGGAGAAAGTCGAGGAGATAGCACTTTAATCTACTCAATTAATGATTGATAAAATTAAGCAATTTTTGTTTTCAGGATCTGAGGATATGGATTTACAAGACTTCATTGATTTAGCAAGTATTGGAGAAACAAACTTGGTTGAAAGGAAATCAATTCGTTTGTTTGATGATCTAAATGGAAATAAAGACAAGATAAAGGAAAAATTATCTCAAGCAATGAGTGCATTCGGGAATTATACAGGAGGATTTTTACTGTGGGGTGTTGATGATAATTCTGGGAATATTGAAGAAGGAGTAGATAATAATTTTGGAAGTACAACAATAAAGGAATGGCTTGAGGATATTTTATGGACTTGTTGTAGTCCTTCTTACAAGGATTATTCGGTTAAAAAAGTTTTAAAGGATTCAAAATATTTGTATGCAATTGTTTTTGGGCGAAGCTCCCTTGCTCCTCATCAGGCGAATTATGGTCAGAATAAATATCGCTATTTTTCACGAGTAGATGGTAAATCTAAGCCAATTGATGGCGTTTTGGTAAGGGATATTTTTAACAGAGAAGAGAATGCTGAACTTGAGATTGAGCCTCAATTAATTGCTAATGGTGGGCTTAATGGAGAATTGGTGCTTGATTTAAAACTGCATAATATTTCAAATATCTCTGCAGAAAAGGTTGTGGTGATTATGACTTTATCTCAACAAGTTATTAATGGAAGCAGAGGTGGCCCACATGTTAATCTTTCGCAGGATAAAGGACAGTTTAATACGGAGATTGTTTATCCAAAGTTACCTAAAGATATTGTTGGAAGGGAAAAAATAAAATTGAATGAATTTGATGAAGTTAATTGTCAATTTTTGATAGTGGCCAAAAATATGCCTCTAAAGGAAGTTAATTTTAAGTTTAAGAAGGAGGCTAATAGATATTTAGTGCAAAGATTTTATATTGCACGGAGTTAATAAAATTTTATGTATATAACCGCTTCGATCCTCTACGACTATATTCAGTGTCCGCACAAAGTCTGGAGAGACAAATATGGCAATCAGGAAGAAAAGATTAAGGAAACAAACCCTTTTGTGGAGCTTTTGTGGAAACGTGGTGTTCAGCACGAAGAGAAGGTTATTCGTAAACTTGGCGAGCTTGAGGACTTAAGCGAAGGAAGTCTGTATGAACGATTTGAAAAAACTGTGGAAGCAATGGAAAAAGGTGTATAGCTGATTTATCAGGGAGTTATTAAGCACGATAATTTACTGGGAATCCCTGATTTACTCAAAAAAATGCCTGACGGCTCATACATTCC
>WJKQ01000035.1 GCA_014728975.1 Candidatus Peregrinibacteria bacterium
AGCTGTTACGCACTCTTTAAAGGAATGGCTGCTTCTAAGCCAACCTCCTGGCTGTCTAAACGATCTCACATCCTTTACCACTTAAGCTTTATCAGGGACCTTAGATGGCGATCTGGGCTGTTTCCCTTTCGACTATGGCACTTAGCTGTCATAGTCTGACTCCCATGAAATTCACAGTAGCATTTGAAGTTTATCTAGGTTTGGTAGACTTATTTCGCCCCCTAGCCTAAACATTGCTCTACCTCTACTGCTATTAACATGAGGCTAGCCCTAAAGCTATTTCGAGGAGAACCAGCTATCTCTGAGTTCGTTTGGCTTTTCACCCCTACCCACAGTTTATCCACCCCTTTTGCAACAGAGGTTGGTGCGGCCCTCCACGACGTGTTACCGTCGCTTCAGCCTAACCATAGGTAGCTCACTCAGTTTCGGGTCTAGTGCACGACACAAACGGGTTATTCACCCTCGCTTTCACTGTGGCTTCAGGTATCACTCCTTTAACCAAGCGCCGTACAGCTAACTCGTTGGCCCGTTCTACAAAAAGTACGCCGTCACCTACAAAAGCAGGCTCCGACTCTTTATAAGCATAAAGTTTCAGGTTCTATTTCATCCCCTTAACAAGGGTACTTTTCACCTTTCCCTCACGGTACTTGTTCACTATAGATCTCCAAATCTTATTTAGCCTTGGAAGGTGGTCCTCCCAGATTCAAGCCGGATTACTCGTGTCCGACTTTACTCAGGAACACTCTAGAGCTCTACCCTATTTTCATCGACGGGACTATTACCCTCTATGGTCACCCTTTCCAGGGATATTTGACTAATAGGAATATTGCTCATATTAAGGTCCTACAACCCTATATTCCGTAGAATATAGTTTAGGCTGATCCCTGTTCGCTCGCCACTACTAAGGGAATCTCTATTGATTTTTTTACCCTGATTACTGAGATGTTTCAGTTCACCAGGTGTCCCCGATATGCCTATTAATTTAGCATA
The DNA here is from genome assembly GCA_014728975.1 of Candidatus Peregrinibacteria bacterium. Classification (GTDB taxonomy): domain Bacteria; phylum Patescibacteriota; class Gracilibacteria; order UBA1369; family LOWO2-01-FULL-3; genus WJKQ01. Next base: position 991 of record WJKQ01000035.1, read on the forward strand.
CCGTTTCAGAACATGACTTCTGATGGGTTTCCCCATTCGGAAATCTCCGGGTCAAAGTTTGCTTAGCAACTCACCGAAGCTTATCGCAGCTAGCTACGTCCTTCATCGGAATTTGGAGTCGAGGCATCCACTTTATGCTTTTAAGTAACTTATTATTTATTAGAGAACCAATTACTTCAACTAGTAATTGGTAAAAGAAATTGCTATTATCTTGCTATTTTTCAAGGAACAAAAAAGGGTATGTACTGCTACATACCCCTAAACCTAAATAAAATTTTTAAAAAGGTCAGGTCTTCAGACTTAAGGCTATGTAGCGATTTTTTCGCATATATTAAACAAAAATTTCTTATCAGAACAATGCCGGATCATTATATGAAAGCTGATACTTAAAGTCAATAGTTTTTAAAAATATTTATTTTTTAAAAAACAACAAAATTATATATTTCTTCTTCCTCTTCTATAAAAATCTGCGTCCTCCCTGCTCCATTTTTCAGCAGCATCTAAAGATATTAAATAATTATTGTAAAAAACATTCCCTTTTCTTGCTCTCGTTACGCCTCTTTCATCCGCTCTTTCCCCTTTTCCAATATATAATTGCCTGTCCGCGTTTTCTATCATAATTTTTCCCTCGGGATCTGTATTTTTCACTTTCTTTCCTGTTCTTTCTATTCCTCTAAATTCAGAAACACCCATTGTTGCGGACACATCAACTTTTTGCATTGATCTTCTTTCATCTCCGTTAAATAAAATAGAAAAAGGGCTGGACATCAATTCTTCTCTAAGTTTATGAGCAACAAAACAAGCTTTTTTACCGGTAATTTCAGGAAGTAAAACAATAAATTCCTCTCCCCCATAACGAACAAATACGTCAGTATCCCTTAATATAGATTTACAACGCTGTGAGAACTCTCTCAAAACCTGATCTCCACAATCATGACCATATTTATCGTTAACACCTTTAAAATCATCAAGATCAATCATTACAATACTTAGAGGAGATCCACCATTATGATAATCGGAATATATCCTTGCCAGATATTGCCTCAAAATCATATCAAAAGCTCTCCTGTTTACAGCGCCCGTTAGAGGATCAATCGTTGCCTCCTGTTCCAATTGATCAATCCTTATTTCATTCAATGCATTTTTACAGGCCACTTCTATTTCTCTATTTATATCAAGCGAAATAAGCGCAAGAACAATATCTCTGGCCATTTTTTTATCTTCCATTCTCCAAACAATATTTTCGTACGCAGAAGATTTCTGATCCAATAATTCAAAGACTTTTTCACGTACATTCAATAAAATTACCTCTATCATTTCTTCATCGACCTCTCCATCTTCCAAAAAAAACAAATTTTCTGAAATTTCAGGATTATTACGAATATAATCATTTAAACAGGACGAAGTCTCCTCCGATAAAAATTTATCTGTATTCGAACTGTCACCTAAAACCAAGTTTGCATTAAAAGACATAATAAAATAAACACTTACAGAATAATTTCATTCCATTCTATTTGGAAGGATCTTTTGGAGAACGTCTACTCCTCCTGGAACGAAGCAATCCCCTGACTCTTTCATCTTTTCGTACTCTCATCGAAGAATCAATTTTTCCCTCAGATCCTCTACGGTCACGAAGTAAATCTAAAATCCTCCGGGTAGAATCTTTTGTACTTTTCCTGGATAAATCAACTTCAACATCGATGGCATCGCCATTTACAACCATTTCAACTCCCTCGACAACATCTACTGTTGTATTATCCCTTTCATTTCCTTTAGTTCCCATAAAATTATTTATAACTTTCACGGTTATAATACAAATAATGTCAAAAAAGTCAATAGCTATGCAGCTTCTGACTCCGACCATTCACCGTTTTCCAAAATTGATAACCTGTCGTCCACCGATACACCTCCTCGATATTTTTCGCTCTCTCTTCTTTTTTGTTTTATTAAATACATTCTTTTATCCGCATCTTTACCAAGTTTTTCTACATCTCTTACGTTCTTCATTCCTGAAATACCTATACTTAATGTAACCCTTGCTCCATCAACAGGATTTTTGCTTACGGATTCAGCAATTCGTTGTGCCGCAGAACGAGCCAGTTCTTTTGTTACTCCGGGAAATAAAATAACAAATTCATCTCCTCCATATCTTGCTACAACATCAGATTTCCGAACATTTTTTGTTATTTCAACAGCCACCTTTTTAAGAACTTTATCACCGACGTCATGCCCAAATTCATCATTAATTTTCTTAAAATCATCTAAATCAACAATTGCATAACTTAATTCCGTTCCTTCACGCTCCGATTCCGCCAACTCCTGGTCAAATCTTTTTGAAAATGCTCTTCTTGTCAAGACGCCAGTAAGGCTATCCGTCATAGCTTCCGATCTCGCTGATTCAAGTTCACAAGTTTTAACAATCATATCGTCCAGGTAAATCTCAACAAGAGCATCATTTATTTCTATATTGGATTTTCTAAGCGTATCAATAAAAGAATCCGTAGTACTTACAATTTGTTTCATAAGATCATAATACCTTGCTTCAAGTTCCTCGCCCTCTGCATCTCGTAATATTTTCTCTTTGAGATCTGGATGAGAATCCAAATATTTTGAAATTTTATCTTTAACCGCATCAGGATTAAGTACATCAATACTTTCAGCACTTAAAACACTCTCAACTTCCTCCCTGACATTCTTTCTTACATTTTCAACCGGCTCCTTTCTCTCCAGCCTCGTTTCTTCTAATTCTTCAGTAGAAACCTGAGGCGTTAAAGATTCCACCTCTTCCCCTTTTTCTACCGGCAAATTTTCCTCTTCAGCCATAACAATTTTTTTTTATTTTCCTTACATTATAAAGGATTCAGGCAGATTTATCAATCCTCTTTTCCCTAAAACAAGACAAAATTAAAAAAATCCACCCAATACCGACTGCATAATTGCCTGAAGAGTACCGAGTGAATACATTAAAGATAGTATAAATACCAAAATCGCCACCACAACTATTAGACTGTTTGTTCCCCCCACACCAAAAATTCTCTCCGCAAAAGCAATATCTCCTGTAAAACCTTTTATCTGCGCACGATATTTTAATATAACTATCGCAACAGCAAATCCAATTATAAAAACTAAAAATCTACCCATTTAAGCTATTGTTAACCTTCCGTTTACAACCGCAAAACGATCCCTGTATTCGGCATAAGGATCATGAACATTTACCACCACTCTATAATTTACAAATTTTCTTAAATCTTTTAATGATTTTTTCATACCCCAATTATCTACAAAATATCTTCCATTCCAGGTAACCCAATGTCTGTCCGTATTCCTTACGACACGAATTTTATTGGAAGTTCCACTTTTAATGGATATGTTTTTACTCCTATATTTTTTTGGATTTGCAAAATAAATTACATCCCCGGGCTTCAAATGAGCCAAATGTTCGGTAGTCAATCTTGAAGCCCTGACACCTCTCAGTTTTTCAGTAGCTTCACGATCAAGAGGCTGTCTTCTAACCCTGACAACCGGTTTTTCCCCGAAAATCAACCTGAGCGTTTCTTCGGCACCCTCTCCTGCATTATGTTCACATTTGCCCGGTCTAAAATACTCAGGTTTTCTTTTTGCTACGTTTTCTACCGCCGTTTCCATCAATTGTGACATTTCTTTGCCATAAGAAGCAACTTCAACTCCTCTTTTTTCGAATTCCGCAGCAAGCCTGCTTCTGACAGCTTCTTTCATCTCTTTTTCGTATTCGGAATATGAGTGTAATGTTTTGATATTCAAAGC
>WJKQ01000036.1 GCA_014728975.1 Candidatus Peregrinibacteria bacterium
AGTGAAGATGATGATGAAACTACAGGAATAAATATTATAAAAAGTATTCTTTCCGCGCCTTTGATGATGATTGCTGAGAATGCAGGGAAAGATGGTGCCGTTATACTTGATAAAGTTATAAATTCAAAAGATGGTGTTGGTTATGATGCGTCCAAAGATCAATATGTGGATATGGTTGAAAAAGGAATTATTGATCCAAAAATGGTTGTCAGAAGTGCTATTGAAAATGCTGCAAGTGTAGCTGCAATATTTTTGACCATGGAAGGAGCGATTTCCGATATTCCTGAAGAAAAGAAAGAATCTCCAGCGGAAGGCGGTGCTCCGGGAATGGGCGCAGGGATGCCCGGTATGATGTAAATAATTAACGTGAATTAAACAGGCCGCCTTGGAAAAAAGGCGGCTTTTTTGTAATTAAGCTGTCTTTGACTGGTATGCTGAAATATGCTATAATATATAAATAAAAATAAAAACAAAAAATATGTATATTAATAGTGTTTTTCTTTATTTAAAGCGTTTTGTTGTACTTTTTTTTGTGTTTGCGCTTTTTATGAATACTGTATTTGCCGCTGACTGGTACGTGGATTCCAATGCCGATAATGATCCTGATACATGTACTGCGGGAGAAAATGCAAATGATGATAACTGTACGTTTAGAGATGCTGTATCTCAAATGGCGAACGGTGATACTGTTTATTTTTTGGAGGATGAAGCGATTGTTAATACGGGAGGAACTTATACTCTTGATGATGATAATGTAACTGTGGACGGTACGACAGGCGGTTATACTGTTGAACTTGATGGGAATGGTGCTGTCGCGCCCGGTCTGAATATTAATGCTGATGGAGTAACGGTTAAGGGGCTTTATGTGTATGATTTTTCCGGTAACGGTATTTTGGTTAGCAGCTTAGCTGATGAAACAACGGTGGAAGATGTTGTATTGGGGCTTGATCCTTCTGAAACGATAAAATCAAATTCTGTGGGAATACGCGTAAGTGGAACAGACACTTTATTGGATGGTGTTGTTTCAAGCGGAAACGATAGAGGTGTTAATATACCCGATACAGCTCAAGATATTACTATCAATAATAGCAAAATAGGTACTGACAGTACCGGTACTCAGAATAAAGGAAATACAGGATACGGTATTCATATTTTGGGAGGTAATCCTCATAATCTGAATGGTGATGCTGGAGGTGCGGGAGGTGAAGGTTTGACTGTTCAAAACAGTGTTATTTCCGGAAACACTGAAGGTATCTATTTTAACAATACCGCTGGAGGTATTAGCGGCGATGTAGATATTAACAACAATAAAATCGGAGTTGATATAACTGGAGATACGGCGATTGCTAATGGAAATAGCGGGATAGATACAAATGTAAGTTTAACTGATGGTGTTAATTGGACCGTTGATAATAATGTTATTTCGGGTAATACGGATGATGGTGTTTCTATTGATGACGGTACTTCCGCGGTTATCACTAATAATTATATCGGTACGGATCATGATGGAGATGCTTCAATCGGAAACGGCAATGATGGTCTTTTTGTAGATTCGGGTAGTGTAAGTATTGAAAATAACGTTATTTCTTCCAATGGTCAGAAGGGTATAGCAATGAGTGTGGCGGAGGATACAAATTCTGTCACTATTAAAGGTAATAAAGTTGGTGTTATAGATGACGGCACCGGTCAATATAATTCTCCGGCTTCGAATGGGGCTGATGTTGATATCAGTGGTGATATTGATGATGTAACGATCGGGGGAAGCAATCCCGGAGATCGGAATATTTTTGGCGATGGGATTGATATAAATACGGGTACAGGAACGGGTCCTGTTGAAGTTGATAACAACTATTTTGGTGTCGGTGAAGATGGGAGCAGTAATATAGGGACAGGTGGGGTAGGTGTCGCAAGCAGTAATGACGTTGATATAACTAATAACGTGATTGGAAATTCAACAGGTTATGGAGTTCATGTTACAGGAGGAGACGATGTGGATATAGTGGGGAATAAAATCGGAACAGAGGCGGATGGTGTCAGTGATGCATCTATACTTGCTGACGGAGTTAGGGTCGAATTAGATTCGATTAACAATGTAAATATTGAAGATAATGTTGTTGCGGCTACAGGTCCTGCTAATGCTGGAATTAAGACAGTTTCATTACCTGGTGTAAATTCTACTACTGTTACAATTAAAGGAAATTATATCGGCGTCGGAGGGGATGGTCAGACTACAACAGATTTAGCTAATAACAGGGGGATAGAAATCAGGTCCGGTTCGGTGACGATAGGCGGCGATAATGATCTTGGTTCGGGAAGTCTGGGTGATGGAAATGTGATAAGTAATAATACGGGAGAGGGAGTTTTAATTACTGGTTCTTCTGTTGCTTCTGCCAATATTTTTGGAAATATTGTTGGTTTGATAAGTGATGGAACTTCCTATAATACTGCGGCCGGGAATGATGAAGGGATCAAGATTGATTCTGTCATGAATTCTGTAGTTATAGGTGATCCGGCTGATACTAAAAGGAATATCGTTTCCGGAAACACTAATGATGGAATAGGAGTGGGGAATGCTGCTGATGTTTCTATTTATAATAACTATATCGGAACTGATTATGATGGAATCAGTGCTGTTCCAAATGGAATGGGGATATTGTCTTCAATTTCATCATTATTAAGGATCGGAAATGAATCGATTGCGGATTCGGGCAATGTTATCAGCGGTAATAGCGGCGCGGGAATTTCATCGATTTTGTCAGGCAATGTTATTATTCAGGGGAACTATATTGGTGTAGATGCTACGGGAGAAACAGGATTAGCTAATAATTTTGGTATTTCCTCAATGTATACCTCGAATTTTTCAGTAGGAGGTAATGATATTAACGATCCTGCCAAGTCTAATGTTATTTCCGGAAATGGCGACTATGGTATATATGCTGTTGGCAACAACGATAATATAATTGCCGGAAATTATATTGGCACGGATAAGGATGGAGATACCGCCATACCAAATTATGATACCGGCGGGGGAGGTCTTCCGGGAATGCCGAGTTTTAATCCGGGGAGCGGAATATTTATTATGGATGCCGGATTGATGGGGCCGCCGCCTGTTTTGAACGGAGCAAAAATTGGCGGCAGTGGTGCTAACACTTCGTGGAGAAATGTAATTGCCGGCAACGAAGGAGCCGGAATATTTATTTCACATGAAGATGGTACTCATGGACTGCCTGTCGGAGGCGGACAGGACTGGTCGACCGGTTATATTCAAAATAATTATTTGGGTGTTGGAGGAGATGGAAGCACCAGAATAGCTAACGGAGGTCCCGAGATTTATGTTGATAATAAGGATTCTACTACAGCCCATATAAGCAATATAAATATAGGCGGTTCCGATAATGTAATAAATAATTCTGATCACGATTCACTTTATTTTGATGATATCGCCGCGAATACAATCGCGAATTATGCTTCTTTGGTTAATGATAACAATTGGACGGCAACTTGTTCGGATACGGGATATTCGTATTACTTGAGTTATGTGTCCGGTGTTTTAAACGATTCTTCAACGCTTCCTGTTTGTACAGTACCTCCTTCGGGAGGTGGCGGATCCGCTTTGCCGGTTATCGTTGCCATGGAAGAAGGTATGGATGAAGAAGAATTTGAGGAAGAAAAAGAAATTGAAGAGGAAGTTAAAGAAGAGATCGAGGAAGAGTTTGAAGAAGAGGTTGAGGAAGAAGTCGAAGAGGAAATTGAAGAAGAGGTTGAGGAAAGGTTTGAAGAAGAGGTAGAAGAGGAAGAGGTTAGGGAGGAAGAGATCTATGAAGAAAGAGAAGAAGTTGGTGAGGAGGGTGTTGAACCGGAACAGGAGACGTTTATCGAACATGATGATATAGATAATAATATGGTTTCGGATGAATTGCAGAGAAGGAAGGGGTGGGATCTTTACAACAATGATCAGGATGAGGATAACTTTGGTATAGCTGATGAGCTTTTCTTCGGTACCGATCCCGCAGAGAAAGATATTTGTGAACCTTTGACCTATGCAGCGGTTTTGAATCTGGAAGCGGAGACCACGGGTCCTTCTCCATTGGTTAAAATGGCTGGTCCTGCCGGATACGAAGCGGATTTAATTCTTCTCGATGAAAACGGCAATGAACTTGAAAATCTTGGCTCTGTTGAGTTTATGGAAGATTTCACGGCTGAAATGGTTCCTGAGGAGCCTCTGGATGAAGGTAGTTTTCAAATAGTTCTTGAAGGAGTTGATGGAGCTGTTGGTCCTGTTTCGGAATTTAGCGTTGATTTAAATGCTGAAAATATTGGATACGAGAAAGAGGAAGAAGAAGAAGAGGGACTTTATTCTGAAATGCCTTCAAATCTTGATATACCGATTCTTGAAAACGGTTATGTCTGTGAATATTTAAGTGAACCGAGAGTCACAAATCTGGATGGTGCGGTTGTTAATAGTGAACCTCTGATAAGAATGGCAGGTCCTGTTGGCAGAGAATATAATGTCATATTGGTTGACGGGGCCGAAAACAGAAAAAATCTTGATAGTGTTATTTTTGATGAAAGTTATAAAGCGTTTTTAAAAATAGAAGAAGAACTTTCAGATGGTGAATATAGGATATTGCTGGAAAAAGTAGATGAGGGTACGTCCGGTCCTGAAGCCAAATTTGTGGTTGATTCCACAAAGAAAATTAAGACTCCGAAAATGGAGATTGTAGAGGAAGAAGAATTACTGGTGAGAGGGAACGCTGATCCGGATGTAATTTTATTCGCGACCTGGGAAAGTGTGATTTTGTCTTCTGTGGTGCTTTCAGATGCTTCTCAGGGAGAGTTTAAGCTTGATGTCCCCGATGAACTTCCCGAAGGTTCTCATGAGGTGCTTGTTTATGCCTTAAATGAACGAAATAATATTATCAGTAATGTTACGCGTCTGGTGTTTGAAAAGTAAATTTTTCACTTCTTTTACTTGTTGTTAAGATATGATAAACTTTTCCAAGGTATTTAATGAATTTTTTTTATGCTGCCCGATGAAGGTACAATTAATCTTCGAAAAGATGAATCTGATGATGAGGCAGAATTTAGAATAGGTAAAGTGGATGAATCCAAGCAGCGGCTTGTTGGTAATGTTGAAGCTGCTTCTATGACCCGGGCTGAGGAAGCCGCACTGACTCCTCATACCAAAGTTAAGGTGAAGTTTGATAAATTCGTGAATTTGGTAGCCACCCATGCTTATGAGGAAATTTTTGATAAGCATTTGGATGAGGATGTGATTATAAGTACCGATCTTCTGACTGACCTTGCAAATGCTCATGAAGAGAAGCAGGACAGAAAGATGCCTGTTATATTTTTGGTCGGTATTTTGTTAGGGGTGGTATTGACCTGGATACTTTTAAGAACTTAAGAATATGCCTAAAAAACTAAAATATAAACGTGTTCTTTTAAAAATATCGGGTGAGGTTTTTAAAGGGGATCTTGGATATGGAATTGATGGTGATATTCTTTTAAATCTCGCGAAGGATGTTAAAAAACTGCAGAAAACGGGGTGCGAAATCGGGATAGTTATTGGAGGTGGAAATATATGGAGGTACAGGGATTTTAAGCATTTGACCCTGGACAGAGTTACTTCCGATACTATGGGTATGATGGCAACGGTTATGAACGCTCTGGCTTTTGAAAGTATTGTTAAGTCTGTCGGCGCGGAAGTTCGAGCCGTGAGCAGTTTTCCATGTGAAAAGGCTATGGAAAATTATCTGCCAAAACGTTCCGGTCATCATATGGATCAAAAACGCATTGTCATTTTTGCGGGAGGAACAGGAAGTCCTTTTTTTACAACAGATTCAGCAGCAGCTTTAAGGGCTCTGGAGATGAATTGTGACGTTCTGCTAAAAGCAACCAAAGTGGATTATGTTTATGATAAGGATCCTATGAAATATAGAAATGCAAAGAAGTTTACAAAAATAAGTTATCAGGAAGTTATTGAAAGGGGGCTTGGTATAATGGATTTAACCTGTGCGTCTTTATGCAAAGCCGGCGGTCTTCCGATGCTTGTTTTTAATATAAATAAAAAGGGAAATATAGAAAAAGCTGTGACCGGAAGTAAAATCGGCACTATAATTACCTAACAACTGTTAATTAACTAATTAAATATGACTGTTCAAGATGCTATTTCTACGGCTATCAATGAATTTAAGAAAACTGTCGATCATCTGAAGGATGAGTTTGGGAGGCTTCAGGTGGGGCGTGCAAGTTCTTCTTTGGTTGAGAATATACCGATTGAGGTATATGGTACCACTCAGCCGTTAAAAGCTGTTGCGAGTATTTCTATCCCCGAGCCGAGAACCATACAGATTCAGCCCTGGGATAAAGGATCTCTTGCTGAAGTTGAAAAGGCGATTGTTGGAATCGGTACCGGCTTAAATCCGGTTAACGATGGAGTTTCTATCAGGATTAATATTCCTCCGTTAACGGAAGAGAGAAGAAAGGAATTAACAAAGCACGTAAAAGAATTGGCTGAGGATGCCCGTATTTCCGTAAGAAATGCAAGACAGGAAGCTCATAATTCATTCAAAAGTATGAAGGAGAGCAGTAAAATAACCGAAGACGATTTTTACAAAGCCGATAAACGGCTTCAGGAAAAAGTCGAGGAGATTAATGATGAAATCGACAGTTTGGCTGAGGCCAAGGAAAAAGACGTTATGACCGTATAATTTTACTAATTTTATGAGTTATATTGTTACAATTATAGTTTTTATCGTAATTTTTTCTGTTTTGATTCTTATTCATGAATTCGGGCATTTTATTGCGGCCAAGAGATCGGGAATCAAAGTTGAGGAATTTGGAATCGGACTGCCTCCGCGTATCTGGGGGAAAAAGGTCGGGGAGACTATTTATTCCGTAAACTGGATACCTTTTGGCGGATTTGTCAGAATGCTTGGAGAATCCGGCGCCGATGAAAAAATGCTCAGAAAAAAAAGAAGTTTTGTTGCCCAGCCGATGCGGACGAGGGCTAAAGTTGCTGTCGCGGGTGTCTTTATGAATTTCGTGCTGGCATGGCTTCTTATATCGATCGGTTTTACGGCCGGAATGCAGCCTCTTCTGACTCCCGGCGATGTCCTTCCTGCGGTTGACGAAGGTGTTATAGAGCTGACGGAAGGAGTGAAAATAGAGGAAATTGAGGAAGGCGGATTGTTTGATAAGGCGGGATTTGAAGCTGAAGATAAAATATTTTCAATAAATGGGGAATTGGTTGACGGTTATTCAATGGGGGAGATAAAGGAAGATCCTACGGCAATTTATAAAGTTGTAAGGGAGGGGGAAATTTTTACTTATGAAATTATTGAAGGTCAGGTTCTCTCGGATTTTGAGGAAAGCGGTCTTGGTGCGACATTTTATGATCATACCGCTTTTCCCCGCGTTAAGGTTTTTGATATTTCCAGAGGTAGTGCTACTTATAAAGCTGGTTTACGTCCGGGCGATATTATTATTAGTGTAAATGATTATGAAATTTTTTCGGTTCCCGAATATGAGCAGTATGTAAGAGGCCAGTCTTCGCTTGAGTATGAGGTTTATAGGAACGGTTTCAGAGAGCGGTTTTTTGTTGAACTTGATCAGAGCAGAAGGGTTATTATTTCAAATGTTATTCCGAGTACACCTGCGGAAGAAGCGGGTTTTAAAGCCGGTGATATTATTGTATCTGTCAATGGAAACCTTATTAATGACAGTCTGGAGCTCATTGAATTTGTAGAGGGGCATTCGGACGGTGCTTTGGCTTATTTGATTGAGAGAGACGGGGAAAGGATTTTTTATGAAGTTACACCCCAAGAAGGTAAGATCGGTGTTTATCTTTCAGAATTAATCAGTTATTCGGGAGAACAGGATATGAGTATTTATAATATTGATCTGATGTCGTCAATTCTTCAAATTAAAGACGAAAGATATCCATGGTATGTTTCAATCTATAAGTCTTTTGGAGAGGGAGTCAGGCTTACGAAACTGACCGGCCAAATGATAGGTGGTTTTATTTCGGATCTTATCAGAAAGGGGGAGATCCCGGAATCAGTTGCCGGTCCCGTCGGCATAGCACAGCTTACGCATGTTTTTGTAGGTGAAGGTTTTATTTCCGTACTCAGGTTTGTTGCTCTTTTGTCTATAAGTCTTGCTGTAATAAATATTCTTCCTTTTCCTGCTCTTGATGGTGGACGCCTGCTGTTTATTATCGTGGAATTGATTATCGGCCGGCGTGTTAATCAGAGATGGGAATCTGCAATTCATGCTCTTGGTTATACCATTATTTTGCTTTTGATTTTGGCGGTGACTTATGGTGATATCGTCAGACTCTTCCAGAATTAATTTTGAATTTTTTCAAGTTGCGGACTTTGTCAAATTTGTATTATGAGATTATTGTCTGATTTAGAGAATGGTTTTATAATTAACAAAAATTTCCAATATATTGTGTGTTCTTAATTTTGAGTCTCTATATTTAGTGTATCCGATTTCATCAATTAAAACGCTTGTTTGGAAGAAATAAAATATATAGTATGGAGGTCCAAAGGAATTTTCTAGGGCATTTCATTATATTTTGTTTCCCATGGCGCATAAGGATTTGTGGCTGTCTGTCCTTAAACGGATAAAGCCGACTATCAAAAAAGCACATTTTCTGACCTGGTTTCAGGACAGTACTATAATTAAAAATAAAGAGAGAAGTGTTGTTGTAGGTTTTCCAACAACTTATGCAAGAGATTGGGTTCTTGCAAAATATAATTTAAAAATTCATCAGGCTTTACAGGAGATTGATAGTTCGATTTCAAAAATTGATTATGAGGTTCATTCAAAATTATCTGAAAAAAACAACAGTGACGGAGTTGATGTTAAGGGGCTTTTTGCGATTGAGGATGAAAAGAAAGTCAGAAAAGTTCGTAATTTGAGCGAAGTAAATGTCAGGAAAGGCAACGGTCATGTATCAAGCAAGATGCTTAATGATAAGTATTTGTTAAACAATTTCATTGTGGGTAATGAAAACCGTCTTCCTCACGCCGCTTGCAGTGCAGTGGCAAGTTTGCCGGGTGGAATTTATAATCCTTTATATATTTATGGGAACTCCGGTCTTGGAAAAACCCATCTTATTCAGGCGGTTGGGAATGAAATTTTAAAAAATTATCCCGATAAAATAGTAAAGTATGTTACCGCGGAAAGATTTGTGACCGAAGTTGTGGATGCGATCGGCAAAAGATTTATGAAAAAATTTAAGGATCTTTATAGGAAAGTTGATTGTTTTTTGGTGGATGATGTTCAGTTTTTTGCAAATAAAAATTCTACGCAACAGGAATTTTTTCATACATTCAATGAGCTTTATGATAATAATAAACAGATAATTATTACCAGTGATCGTCCTCCGAGTGAGCTTGAGGATCTTGGTGAAAGGCTTAAAAGCCGTTTTGGGATGGGGATGGTTATTGAACTTCTCTTTCCGGATTTTGAAACCAGACTGGCTATTCTCCAACAGAAGTGTCAGGAGTTCGAAATGATAATAGATCCCGAAGTTTTGCGATTTGTAGCAAATAATGTCCATAACAACGTCAGAGAACTTGAAGGAGTATTAAGGCAGATAGCTGCGGAGAGTCAGCTTTTTGAAAAAGTTCCCACGATACGTTCGGTTGCCGAGATTATAAAGAGACTTAATAAAGCGCAAAAGATTATAGGTTACGATCTTGAGGCAAACAAAGAATATATGATTGTAAAAAAAGCAAGCGATGTAATGAGGGTTGTTGCCGGATATTATGATCTGACTGTTGATGAGCTTGTAGGAAAAGACAGGCGCAAGGAAATTATGCTCCCGAGGCAAATCTGTATGTATCTTATTAAAAATGAGCTGGGGTATTCTTATGAAAGTATAGGTGTGAATTTCGGTGGACGGAATCATACAACAGTTATGCATGCCTGCAATAAAACGGCAAGCCGACTAAGAAAAGATCTGAGACTTGTTCGCGATATAAATGCAATTAAGAGGGAGATGGGTTTGTAAAAAAATCTTTCTAATTGCTTTGGGTTATGCTTTAATATTTTGGGAGTTATCCAATAATTTATGTATTATAGACATAGAGCGAAAAGGACCCGTTCAAAAGGCTATTTCATGCCTTTTTTGATAATTATATGTGTTGGAGTAATAATTGTCCTTGTGTTTAATTTATGGAAGGCGGTTTTTAGTGCTGAACCTTCCGGTGATGCTTTTATGCATATAGAATCCGGCAGTGTCCAAATGAGAATGTGGAATACAGATGATTATTTTGACCTGAAATCGGATACTTTGGTTATGGAGGGGGATGAAATTTTGACTTCTGCTGATTCAAAAGTAATCATTGAATTTTTTGACGGAACCATTATGAGAATTGATGGAGGAACTAATGTTCTTTTTAAGGAAATAGATGATGATAACGATAATCCGATGATAGATCTTTTATTTCTTGAGGGAAAACTCTGGTTTAATAAATTATATAAGGACACGGGCGACACTGAAATAGTTGTTACTATGGATAATGTCGCGGTAAAATCTACCGTTGGCAGTATTTTTGAAGTTGAGAATGAATTTGAAGAAGCTGTCAGAGTTCTTAAAGTTGGAGAAGTTGTTGTGGATATAATGAGTGAGGATAATACCAAAGTTATTGAAACTGAAAATGTAGGTTTGGGCCAGGAAATCTTGTTTACTGATAAAGTTCTTGAGAAATACTGGCAGTATCAGAGTCCGAGTGTTCTTTCTCCTCTTTCCGATGAATTTAAAGATACTGACTGGTATTTGTGGAACGATGCTGAGGACAAATCTCCAACAGAGTTCAGCAAAGCTGAAATTATGGGAACCGAAGAAGAACTTATCGAAGTAGCTCCGGAAGTTTTGGTGCCGGAAGAGGAGGACACTTTAGAAAGTGAAGGAGACGCAGAAATAGAGGTAGAAGCTGAAGGATCTGTAGATGAATCTGAAGAAGAGGATATTGGTTCCAGGGAAGCTTCAAATGTTGAAGAGGAATTTGTTCCGGAGGAGTCGGTCGGGGAAGAAACTGTAGAGGAGGAATCCGAACAAGAAGCGGATTTGGGTACTTTGACTAAACCTACGATTAATTCGGTAGCCGGTGTTACTGAAGTGGATGAAAATGGATATTATGTAGTTTCTTCAAAAGTTGCCACTTTATCCGGGAATATTTCGGGAGCTCAAGAAGTTGTAGTTAGTGGATATACTTTACAAAAATTTAATCCGGGAGATAGTACATGGACTTATTACGCAAATGCGGATTACGATTTAATGGAACCTGGAGAGAATGTTTATGAGGTTCATGGTGTTGCTCCGGATGGATCTGTAAGTGATTCTCTTTATGTAAAGGTGTGGTATGCTCCACCGGGGTATGTGGAGGAGTCTTCTGAAGAGCAACAGGATTCCGACGACGGATCTTAGTTATTTTTATCGGGGAAAACTAAAGTATCCTGGCTTCCGATATCCTGAATGGTATCGTGTTTTATTTCTTCTATAATATCGTCAGAGAAAGGTGAATCTTGTTCTAATTTGGACATTTTTGATCTATTAATTTTTCCGCAAATAAAATCCTCGATTCCCGCCGTGTAATTTATTAACTTGGCGAATGCCGATAACGCGGAACAATATTTTTGGTAAAGAGTTTCTAGATCGTTTGTCTGTATTATTGTATCAGCATAGGTTTTTCCCGATTCACATGATTTTATGTGAAGTTTTTTGAAGCATTTTATTCCCATGTAATTTAAATCAGGAGCTGATAAAAATTTTGCAACAGTCTGGAAGAATAAAAACCAAAATGAAAGTATTGAGATTATTTCTTTTAAGACTTTTTGTTCAGAAATTTTATTTGAGCGGTCTATTTTATCATCTATAAGGCTTTCTTTAATTATTCCGAATAAAGTTCTTTCCAGTTCTAAAACCTCCGTGTAAATACGATTGTGTTTTTCTTTTTCAGTTTCTAATTTTTGGAATCCTTCATTCAATTAATTTTTACTTAAGGCAAAGTTAAGCTGATCTATCTCTATAAGCAGCTATTAATTCGTCTATTTTTTGCCAGTTTACTAAGCTGGCTGCACTGTTTTTGGTTAATGAATTCAGTATTTGCAGGTTTTCTTCTAAATTTCCTGTTCGATAATCATCCACATCCGGAATAATACCTTGTATTGATCGGGTAATGTGTTTTTTATCGTGTTCTCTTTCCCTGAAACAAAATTTGGCAAGGTCCCTGAAGTAGCTTTTTAATATTGGATTATTTCTAATTATCATTCTGAGGTTGTGATATGTATCTCTGTTACAGAGCCTTATTCCTCTTGGTAAAAATAATAATACTATAAATAATTTTATAATTTCTTCTCTTTCTTCTTTATTTTCAATTGTGCAGAGTAATTCAGTAACAGGTTTAATGTTGATGCCGATTTGGTAAAGGACCTGACATTCTTGTTCGATTTCCTCGATATCGATATCTGTTTCTATTATTATTTTTCCTTCAGTTCTTTCAGGATCTCTGCTTTCTGCGTGAGAAGGCCGTGAGCCGTCTCCTCTTGAAATCGGGTCAATATTTTCTTGAGTTTTAAATCTTACTCCGTACTTTCCGGTATTGCGCCTGGTCTTTGTTCTTGTGGATTCAACTATACTGCCAGGATTATTATCCGTACCGTGTTCGGAGATTTCATCGTCCAGCCATGGCGGCTGAGTGATATCCTGTCTGGTTGTTTCTGGAGTGGTGGGTTCTTCTTGAAAAGTTTCCTCTTCGGGATCATCATATATATCAAGGTCGTCCAATGGATCTGTATTGTTTGTATTATCTTCGGGTTTGATTTTTTATTTATTTAAGGAATGAGATATTTTTCTATTTAAGATATTTTTGGCGGTTTTGGTTGTGTTCTTCATTTGTTGTCGAGTAAATGACTTCGCCTGTATCGGGAGTTGTTAAGTAAAACCAATAATTACTTTCTTTAGGGTAAAGTGCCGCTTTTATGCTTTCGGTGCCCGGGTTTGATATGGGTCCGGGCGGTAGTCCTTTATATTTACGAGTATTGTATGGCGAGTCTATATTGAGATCCTGCGATGTTATTTCTCTATCGTCTGTAATATATAAAAGTGCGGCGTCTGCTCCGAGCGGCCAGTCGTTTTCCAACCGTTTCCAGAGTATACCCGAAACGATTTTTCTGTTTTTTTCTCCGAATACTTCATTTTCTATTATTGAGGCCATAGTTATGATTTCATGTATGGAATAATCATTCAATTTGCTTTCCTCCAGGTTTTTATCAATCTCCATCCATTTTTTTTCGAAATTATCCAGTGTCAGGTAGAGTATGTCGTGAGGGGAAAAGTCCGCGAAATTAAGAAAATATGTGTCCGGATAGAGA
>WJKQ01000037.1 GCA_014728975.1 Candidatus Peregrinibacteria bacterium
CAATATCGGTCCTCCAAATGGCGCGTTGCTTGTCAATGATATTTTTCTGAAAGGCGGTCATTTGAGTAAACTTTTTTTTGAGAATGATCTTTTTTTCTCAGGTCATACCGCTGTTCCTTTTTTGGCTTTTCTGGTATTCAAAGAAAGTAAAATTTTTAAATGGGTAATGTTTGCCGGATCTATTTTGATGGCAATTACTGTTCTTTTGATGCATGTGCATTATTCAATAGATGTATTTGCCGCGTTTTTTATAACATACGGTATTTATTCCATAAGCAATAAAATTTTCAGGGATTTAAATATAAGATTTAAAAGGAGAGTTACACTGCTTGGATGGAATTCTTTACAGAAACGCATCAAAAGCCTTAAAGAAAAACGCAGAAAGAAGGAAAATCTTGAAGGCGGTATTGTAGGAATTCCTGAACCTGAAGAAATCAATTAAATTTTAATTTTATTATTATGGATGAGATTAAAACTGAAAAAGCACCGGATGCGATCGGACCTTATTCACAAGCCGTAAAAACTAACGGCTTTGTTTTTTGCAGCGGCCAGATAGCACTCAAACCTGATGGTACTTTGATGAAGGGAAATATCAGAAAGCAGACCATCCGGGTTATGGAAAATTTAAAATCTGTTCTGGAAGCTTCGGGAAGCGGTTTTGAAAAAGTTGTGAAAACAACGGTTTATTTGGCTGATATTGATGATTTTATAGATGTTAATGAAGTTTACGGTTCTTATTTTAAAGGAGATATTAAGCCTGCCCGCGCGCTTGTAGAAGTAAGCGGTTTGCCTAAAGGTGTAAAAATAGAAATTGAATGTGTTGCTGAAGTATAAATTTTGGATTTTTTGTAATTGATGATAAGTTATTATTACTTTATAAATCTTAATCCCAGATGTCATGAAAAAATGTTTATTAATTGCAGTTACTTTTTTGATGGTTTTTTCCCAGACAGCTATGGCGGTAACGTTTCCGGATGTGGATGAAGATACTCCTTATCAGGATTCGATTACCTGGATGGCTGAGAATGGAGCGATTGACGGATATCCCGATGGTACATTCAGACCGGACGCGTGTGTTAATCGTGTGGAGCTTTTAAAGATGCTTTTGGAGATGCTGGAAGTGGATATTTATGGATCAGGTTATCCTCTTTTTCCGGATACGTATGCTGATCAATGGTATGCGCCCTACGTGCGGACCGCCCGTGAAAGAGGAACTGTAGCGGGTTATCCGGACGGCACTTTTAGACCGGCACAGTGTGTAAATCGTGTTGAAGCCATAAAAATGGCTGTTTTGGAATTTAATGACGGTAATGTTCCTGATTATAATGCTTATTATGGAGATCCCGTGGATGTAGATCCGGACGAATGGTATTTTAACTACCTTGATTATGCGTTGTCTGCACTTCTTGTTGGAAGAGTGCATACAGCAAGTGAAAATGGCGGTGATGGATTTTATTTTTTCCCGGCAGGATCGATGACGAGAAAAGAAGTCGCTGAGATGCTTTATAGAATGAAGGCGCTTAAGGATAATGATGCGACTTATTATACTGTAAATATCGAACCTGATCCTGTAGAACAAAGTCCTGCTGATAAAGTTTCTCTTATAATGAATGAGGACAATACAGAAGTTACCATTATAAACGACGAAGAAGTTGTTGGAGGATTGACTTATGAAAATCCGCATACTTTTGAGATATTCGAAAAAACACCCGAGAACGTATATATTGGTGTGACGCCTTGGGGGCTGGGGGGATATATTTTATTCGGGGGACCTCAGGAATTGTTTAAACTGGATCTGGATACTAATGAATTATCCCAAATAGAATTTGAAGGATCTTTTGTATGCGATGTTTCGCCGAATGAAACAATGTTTTCTTATATAGCTTATTATCAAAGTGAACACGCTGAAGATGGACGTATTGTCATTAAAAATATAGATGAAGATATCTACTCACATTTTAAGATCCCGGAAGGTTATTTGCAGGTGGGAGACGTTTTGTTTTCTCCCGATAATGAAAAGATTGCCTACGCGGCCGCACTAGGAGATCCTGAAAATGAAGAAAGTAAAGTATTCATCGTTGATCTTGATACCGGCGATCAAACATTAATAGATTCTGTGGAAGGTAATGTTTTTAGTATCGAAAGCTGGATAGATAATGAAGAGATTGAGTATAGTTATTTAAATTAATGAAATAATAAATAATCTCAAAAATAATTTTTAAATCATTATTT
The DNA here is from genome assembly GCA_014728975.1 of Candidatus Peregrinibacteria bacterium. Classification (GTDB taxonomy): domain Bacteria; phylum Patescibacteriota; class Gracilibacteria; order UBA1369; family LOWO2-01-FULL-3; genus WJKQ01. The sequence goes on from WJKQ01000037.1 coordinate 2,233, forward strand.
TCATGAAAAAATTTCTAATTCTGATCATTGTTTCACTTTTGAGTTTTTCTCAAGTGGCGATTGCGTCGTTTTCGGATGTGAGTAGTAGTACTGATTATCAGGAAGCGATTCTTTGGATGTCTGATAATGGTGTAATTGACGGTTATCCAGATGGCACTTTTAAGCCTGATCGATGTGTAAATCGTGTGGAATTACTGAAGATGTTGTTTGAAATGATGGGAGTAGATGTCTATGAATCTGATTATCAGCTTTTCCCAGATACTTATGCTGATCAGTGGTATACGCCTTATGTAAGGACTGCGAGAGAGCGGGGGACAGTTGTAGGGTATCCTGATGGCAATTTTAGGCCGGCTCAATGTGTAAATCGTGTTGAGGCAATAAAGATGGCTGTTCTGGAATTTAATAATGGTGAGGTGCCTGAATTTGAGAGAGGTTTGTGGAGCGTATCGGATGTTAATCTGAATGAATGGTATGGTCCATATTTTGAATATGCTTTCTTTACAAGTCAGATAGGAAGAAATCATATGGAGGGGCCGCCTGGAAGTATTGAAGAAGCATATTATTATCCTGCTGAATCAATGACTCGAAAAGAAGTAGCTGAGATGCTTTATAGGATGAAAACAGTAAAAGATAATAATTTAGATGTTTATGACTCTTCTTATAAACCAGAATCAATTGAAAGGGTTGCGAAGTTGTATCTTGGAAAAGGTTTTGATGGTGATTATTCTTTGGTAGATTTTGAAAATGGGAATGAAATTGATTTTATTCCTGAAGGATATGAAGTCGTGGATCAGCATTCTTATAGTTATGATAATTTTCCGTTTTACTTAATTCTTCAAAAAGAAAACAATTTATATTCTTATAATGTTGAAGCTCAAAATCTTAAAGAAATTTCGAATTTAGAAGTAAAAGATTCTGAAAAGGTTAGAGTTTATCCGTCAATTTCAGAAAAAAAAGGATTTTTTCTGGAAATTAACGAGTATGGTCCTGATGAAGAATTTGGTATGGGATTGCCTTCTCCAATTGCAACTTACTCCTACTTTTATAATGCTTCTTCAAATGAGCTGTTAAATGCAGATAATATCGATTATGATGAATGTTTGGTTTATGATTCGAAATATGATCGTTTTTTTGCATGGAGGTGTGCGGAAGGGATAGGTAATTCGATTCCTTTAGTAACAATGAATTTTGATAGTGAAGTGGTGGATGAACTTGTTTCTCTGGAAGATTATGGATTAACTGAAGATGATCTTGGTCTTATTTCTGCGAATTATAATAATGAAAAGTTTTTTACTCTTTCTAAAGGTG
>WJKQ01000038.1 GCA_014728975.1 Candidatus Peregrinibacteria bacterium
CATAAAACCAGGTCGGGATTGCAAGGCTCTTCTCGCCTTTTGGATAAGTCTGGATTACTTTGTGAGATTTTATTACAAAGTCTTTGTCTTTGTAGCCGGGAGCTTCTTTTAATATTTCGATTGCATTTTTTAAATTTTCATCTTTTTGGCCGGCAAAATATGCTCCCAAATTTGCGGCTTCCATGATTCCCGGACCGCCTCCGGATAAAATATAATATCCTTCTTCGGTAAGTATTTTCGCGGCGATCGCCACTTTTTCGTAGAAGGGGTGTGTTCTTAAAATGCTGTGTCCGCCCATCACTCCGACACATTTTTTTTCGGTCATCCCTTTCTCATTGAATCCAACAATTTCTCTAAGCGCGTCATCGATTGCGTGATCGTGGATCCTTTGGCTTAGAGCTTCATTTATATCCTCGATATTCTGAAAAGATTTAAAATGATTATAAATTTTAAGATCCAGACTCTGGTCATTCTCCGGGTCATATCCTTCCATAAGCTCCTGCCAGGTGTATAATTCTTTTCTGTACGGATTGTAGGGCAGTCCGACAATTTTTGGATAAATAACCGCTCCTTTTTCCCTTAGCAAAAGCTCTGTTTCGATAGACATTTCACAGCCCAGAAAAGTCGTGTTTGCGAGTTTTATTTTTGACCAGTCAATATTACTTTTTGTAAGGTCCAGGTTTTGAATGGTGAGATTTAAGAGGGTATCACCATGTTTCAGCAGATCTTCTATGGATTGAATTTCTTTTATTAGTTTTTTTGGAACGGGCATGAGGCTTTTTGTTAATTTTTATGCTTTAAGTTTTTCACAATTTGAGATTTTTGTGAAGAGCTACAATATTTGATTCAGTAATACGGGCATCCGTCGTGAGCCTGTCATGACCCTGAAGTAGTGCGTTGAAGGTCTCGTTATTATGTAACAGAATTTATGGCCGGGTTTGTCTTTGATGAATATTCCTTTCATTCCCTGCCTCACCTGAAACCATACGCCGTTTATAAGACCGAACGAAACAATTATTATTACAGGTTCCGGATTAAAATACCGCCATTTGCCGGCTTTCAGTGATTTCAGTCTGCAGTGATATGTTTTTGGAACGAAAAATCGGCCTTTGTTGCCCCAGGGCAGAAAAATATTTTTTCCTCTGTAATGGACAGGCAGCAGCGGACTTTTTGAATTGAAGGAAACACGTATTTCGCTTCCGGATGCTTCAAAACCATGAGCTTTAAGCTCTTTATCCGAAAATTCAAATCTGTTGAATCTTATGGCTCTGCACATATTTAAAAACAAAATTTACCTTCTATGTCGGAAATTTCGAAATCGCTTGTTTTGTCCTCAAAAACTTCGGGAATATAGGCGGTAGCACCGCTTCTTACGCAGTACATTCCATATTTTCTGTTTATCTGCTGTTTTATTTTTACGATTTTTTCATTTTTGGAATTTTTCTTTTCGAATAAATTGAGCTGTTTGCCTTTTACAGTTCTTAAAGGGTCTCCAAAAAGATGGACCGAGGTGTATTTGCGCTTTTTTGTGAATAGAGTCCAAAATCCCCTTCTTAAAGCGTTTATCAAAGCAAAATAATCATTCGTAAAATCAGGAAGTTTTTCTACCTGCTTTAAGGCCTGTCCGTCAGAGCTTACAAGCAAAACAGTGAGGTTTAAGATTTCCATTTCTTCTTTAAATAAGCCATCTGCAAGCCTTTCCAAATTTCGTACCAAAAATGCCCAAACATAATTTGGATCGTTATGATATCCCCATAAACTGCAGCCGCGTGACATCGCTTTGCGTTCGGGCCTTTTAGATCTTATCGGAAGAAGTGATTTTCCCTGCATTTCGTACCAGATTTCTTCGCCCGGCTTGTGGAGGACTTTTTTTATCAGTGAAGAAGGCTTTTTTACATAATCCCAGACAGTTTTTACGCCTAAATACTCGAGTCTGTCATTTAACTTTCTGCCTATTCCGGGAACGTCGATTACCGGTACCGATTTTAAAAATTTTTTAAGATTTTCTTTATTAACCACTGTCACTCCGAGAGGCTTGTTTTTATCTGAAGCCGTTTTCGCAAGGACCCTGGACATTGAAATCCCCACGCTTACAGGAATTCCTGTCTGTTTAAGCATTTCCTCCTGAATTTCTTTTCCCAGTTTTTTCCATTCCCTGTTGTATTCTCCGAAATCAACAAAACTTTCATCAATCGAGTAATATTCAATCACATCCGAAAACTGTTTCAAAACATCCTGCATCGCGTAGGACAAAATCGAATACCACTTAAAGTCCCTTCTCACAAAAATCCCTTCCGGACAGAGCTTTTTTGCCTCCCAAACCGGCATTCCAACACTGACTCCAAAAGGCCTCATTTCATAGCTTCTGGCAATTACACAGGCACCCTGATTTCCAAGAACGGCCACAGGTTTATTTTTAAGATTTGGCGCCCTGACCCTTTCACAGGAGACGTAAAAACAATCGGCGTCAATATGACCAATTACTTTCATAGATTTAATGGTGAGTCTACGCTCACCTTACATTCCAAATATGAAGCTGTCAATAAATGCCGTGTTGCGCCGAGTAGAGAAAAATTTTATATTTAACATATTAACAAATCCTATGTGCGGTCGTTATACAGTAAGCTCGTCTCTTGAGAAAATTCAAAAGAAATTTAAAGCAGCTCTTAATACAGACATTTTTAAGCAGCGTTTCAACGCCGCTCCCGGTCAGAATCTGCCCGTTATAACCGATAAAAATCCCAAAAAAATCCAGCTTTTCAGGTGGGGATATATTCCGTTTTGGGCGAAAGATGAAAAGATCGGTTATAGAATGATAAATGCCCGCGCCGAAACTGTGACCGAGAAACTTGCTTATAAAAAGGCTTTTTTAGAATTCCGCTGTCTTGTGACCGCGGATGGTTTTTATGAATGGAAGCGCGCAAAAGGTGGCAGGGTTCCGTATCGTATTTTTATGAAAGATGAGGAGCCTTTCGCATTTGCGGGGCTCTGGAGCTGCTGTAAAGATGTTAATTCGTTTACGATTCTTACGACGGAGGCTAATTCTTTAGTTGGAGATATTCATGAAAGGATGCCTGTGATTTTGAAGGAGGAAGATTACACGAAATGGCTTGGCAAAAATGCCTCTTTAAAAGAATTAAAAGATCTTTTGCGTCCTTTTGATTCAAAGAAAATGGATGCTTATGAAGTTTCCAAAATTGTTAATATTCCTTCGAACGATTTTCCGGAAGTTATGGGACCGGTGAAATAAAATCATTCATATCTCAGTGCTTCAGCAGGATTGAGCTTCGCGGCCTGCCGTGCAGGCAGAAGTCCTGAAATTGTTCCGAGTAAAAAGGCAAATACCAAAACGCCGATAACCAATTCTATACTTATATACGCCTCCAGATATTGGAAGCCCGCCTGAACCGCTGCAAATTCCGCGCCTTTTGCAAGACCGTATCCGATTAAAATACCGATTACGCCCCCGATCATACCGATTACACCGGATTCAATCAAAAAAATGCTTAATATATTGCCCTGAGTAGCACCAATTGCTTTCATGATGCCGATTTCTCTTCTTCGTTCAAGGGCCGAAGTGTACATTGTATTCATTACACCTATACCGCCCACTATTATTGAAAATATTGCGATAAACAAAACCGCGACCTGGATTGTTCCGATTATATCGCCCGCTATATCCTGCATTTTTTCGGAAGTTAAAACTGTCACATCGTCTGATCCGCGTTCCCTGCGCAACTGGAATCTGATTTCATTAGCTACATCGTCATGATCATAATCAGGAGCAACTCTTAAAATCGCCATTGTTACTTCGCCTCTTTTTTCCGAAATTTTTCTTAAATTTTTCAACGACATATAAACCGCGTTATCGTCTTCGGCACTGCCCATTTCCTCCAAAATTCCCACAATTCTAAAATCTTTCCCTTTGACGCGTATTTCATCGCCAATATAAACAGGTTTTTTAAACATTTTTTCGGCAATTTTATTTCCCAAAACCACTTCCAGAGAAGTTTCTCTGTCAGGCCATGATCCTGAAACCAATCCAAGTCCTCGATCTTCCGTATAAATTTCTTTTGTTTCTTCGATCGGACTGCCATGCACCGTAGTTGAATTTTCCTCCCCCTTAAATTCAACGGTTACATATCCTATATCAAAAGGAACGACCAGATTTATTCCCTCAATATCCTCCATAATATCAATTTCCTCATCTTTTATACTTCCGCCTGCCAGAATTCCAACCAGAGGATCTGTTTCTTCTCCGGGAAAAACAGTAATTAGATCGGTTCCAAACATTTTTAACTGTTGGGTGATGGCATTTTCGAGTCCCTGACCAAGAGAGACGAGTGAAACAATAAGCGCTATTCCTACTATTATTCCGATGATTGTAAGCCAGCTTCTGAGACTTCTATGCCTTATATTTCTCAGGCTTAAAATGAAAAATTTACCAATCATTTTTTAGAATTATTATTTTTATTTGACCAAATTATTTTTATGATATTTTTGTGGTTGCCGATTAATCGTCCGTCTTTTAGATTCATTATTCTTGTGGCGGCTTTTGATATGCTCGGATCGTGCGTCACTACAATAATTGTTTTACCTTTTTCATTAAGGTCTTCCAAAATTCTCATTATCATTTTCCCCGTTTTTGAGTCGAGATTTCCTGTCGGTTCATCCGCGAGAATCACTTCCGGTTCATCGACAAGAGCTCGCGCAATAGCCGCTCTTTGCTGTTCTCCTCCGGACATTTCAAGAGGTTTGTGTTCGGCTCTTTCCAGGAGGCCCACACTTTTTAAATATTTTTTAACTTTTCCGTCCGGTTTAAACGCTTTTGACCCTTTCTTAAAAAAAAGAGGCAGGGATACGTTTTCTCTGCAATTTAAAGCTCCAAGCAAATTAAACTGCTGAAAAACAAATCCAATTTTTTCATTTCTTATATTTGCGAGTCTGTCTTCCGACATTTTTGAAACCTCTTTTCCATCTATGTACACTTTTCCCTTTGTAGGTGTGTCCAGACATCCAATCAGGTTCATTACCGTACTTTTTCCGGAGCCGCTTACGCCGATTAAAACCACAAAATCACCTTCCCATATATTCATACTCAAATCTTTTAAAACTCTTAATCTTGTTTCTCCAAGGTGATAGTCTTTATAAATATCTCTTAATTCAATAACCGGAGTTTCTTTTAAGAATTTTTTTGGGTTTTTCTTAAACTCATCTTTGCAGTCCTTTGAACAAAAATAATAAGTTTTTTTATTATAAACATGCTTAATTTTTTCTTTTTTGTCTAATTTCATTCCACAAACCGGGTCCTGCATCATAACTAATAATAAGGTATTATTTTCTGTCCCTCCTCGACCCCGGAAACTATTTCCGTATAATCCAGTCCTTCAAGTCCGACATCCGCTTCTACTCTTTCATATTGTACTTCTTCGTCAACAACTCCTTTGTAAATTTTTAAATAATTTATACCCCCCTCTTCTCCGATATAACGGGAAGGAGCCACAAGTACGTTTTCTTTGCTTGCCGTTTTTATTTCGATATCGGCGGTCATACCGGAAAGTATTTTTTCCTTTTCATATTCGTCCATTTCAATCGTGACTTTGTAATAAATGTCTCCGTCAATAACGGTTTCATAAGGATCAATTTCCACAATCTTACCTGTGAAAACCTTAAATTTACCAAACGCATCAAAAGTTATATCGACGGGGTCGTCTACGGTCACCTGAGCAATGTCAAGTTCTGAAATATATGATTCGATCTGATAATTTCCGACTGTAATAACAGAAAGGACCGGTGTATTTATAGTTGCGAGCTCCCCGTCTTCAAGATAAATATTTGTAACAAGCCCGTCCATGGGTGCTCTTAATTCACTGTCATAAAGGTTCTGCTGAATGAGATCCACATACGCTATTGCCTGGTTGACCTGGGCTCTATATAAAGAAACGTCTTCCTGGCGCGGGGGAGCTGTTTTCAGGTTTAATTCGTTCCGGGCCATATTGAGCTGTCCCTGAGCGTTTGCGATTTTATTTTCCCACTGGGATTTTACGGCTTTGAGGTTTGATTCGGCTTCTGCCAGCGCTGTTTTTGCCTGTTTTACATTGGATTTTGCCGTACTCAGATCGGTTTCTTCAACCAGCTTCATGGAATCTATAGTCTGGCTTGCCGAAGTTATATTAGATATTGCAGTATTTATATTTGAACGATCCATGTCCACTGCGGATTTTTCCGATTGCGTGGGTGAAATACCCTGCTTTTCATCCATTTCGGTTCTTATGAATGAAAGCGCTTCCGAAGTGTCATTCAATACACTCAGCGTTTTTTCCAAGGCCTCTTCAATTGTTTCAGGCTTATCGAGACCGGCATCGTTAATAATATTAAGAGCCTCATCGTAACCTTCGTCGGCAATCTTTTCTTTATTCTGAACCTGTAGATCTTCAAATTTACCTGTATCAAAATATTCTTCCCGTATGTTTTTAACGGTTTTTAACGCTGTGTCTATTTTTGTAATTGTATCTTTCAAAGTTGATAAGGCATTTTCGTAAGCCTGCTGGATGTCTTTCTCTGTTATTTTTCCTTTATCCTCCAATGTTTCTTCCGCATTTTCCAGGGCTATTTCTGCGGATTCCACATTTGATTCAGCTCTGGCGATTTCGCTTTCCGCTGTATCTTTTACTTTTTCCAGGTTTTCCTCTGCGTTTTTTACAGCAGTTTCAGAAAGTTGTATGTCATAGGAACTTGCGCCCGCGTAGAGTTTATCAAGCCGCGCCTGCGCTTCCTGAACCGATGCCTGAGCATTTGCAAGGTCCGCCTTAATTTTCGCAGTATCAAGTTTTGCCAGGGTTTCCCCTCTTGTAACTTTCTGTCCTTCATTTACAGCTATTTGAGCAATTATTCCCGTCTGTTGAAATGTAAGATCCACTTCTTTTACGGGTACAACCTTTCCGACCTCGGATACTATTTCCGTAATATCCTGTTTTTTTACTTCAACGACTTTGTATTCGCCATTTTCGCCACTAAAATAAAAATATCCCCAAACAATTAAAATTAACGCAAGCGCACCTCCTGAAATAATCCAGAATTTTTTCATAATGAGGAATTATTCTGAAATATCATATCAAATTTAATATTAAAGACAATTTTTATTTTCCGTAATATTTATTCAGTTTCTCTTGAATCCGCGATTTTGCTTTTTCTATGTTTGGATTAATACATTGATTTTCTTCATACAGTTTTTCCGCCTTTTTTATTAATTCTTCCGGCGGTGGTTCAACGTCATTATTTTTTCCCGGAGGTTTACAATATTCATAAGTATCTTTGATAAGCTGAAATCTATTATCCGAGTAAGGGAAAAAGTATGAATCATATTGAAATTTGAATGTTTCATGCGTAAAAATATCATCCCAATTCATTCCGAAATTTTCATTAAATATTCTTTCTCTTTCTTTAAGGAATCCGGGATTACAGCCTTTTGTCCTTCTTATATTTTTTTGGACCCTAGATTCTGAAGCTCCGGGTGTTCTCCATCTTTTATCCCGGGGGGCAAATTTGCAAAACGAATCAAGCCAGTCGTAAAGCAGTTCAAATATTTTCTCCCATCCTTGCCGTATGGCTTTCCATTTTATAATTTTTGGCCGGTGTTTATGATAAATTTCTTTGTCTTTTAAAGAAAATTCAAACGCCTCAGGAATATTAAACGGACTTTTTTCCGCAAGTTCGTCAAAAGCTTTTAATCTTTCTTCGTGCATTTCGATTATCGGTGGAATCGAAAAATCTTTATTTATCTCAATTTCAAAAACAATTGCGTCTCTTAATGCAGTCTGTCCTTCCAGAGCTTTATCGAGGCCTTCTTCTATCAATTTCTTCAAAAAAACAGGATATGAAATACCCGATTTACCGAGATCTATCACTTTTTGTATCGCCGGAATAATATTATTGCTTGCCTTAAGAAGTCTGGTGATATCTCCTTTTGCTTCAGCAAATGCTTTTTCTTCCTGTTCTTTTAAAGATTTTACAGTGTCCTCATAGGCTTTTAATGTCCGGGCCATTAATTTTTCATCATCGTAACCTTTTTCGGTTTCTTTTTCTGCTTCTTTTTTTGCTGAAGAAGAAAGTAAAGCTCCGTAGTATTGGCTGAATTTATTCATTAAATCCTCCTCTACAAGAGCGGCATTAAAAGCGTTAATGTCGTCCATTTCCTCACCAAGCTGTTCCATCCTTCGTAAAGTTTCGACCATCTTGTCAAAATTTTCTCCCGACAGCCCTTTATCTTTGCATTCCTGCGTCATGTTTCTAAAGGTGCCGAACATCGCGTCTGTAATTGTTTTATCTATTGACATAATTATTTTGTTCCTCTGTATAATTTGTGTTGTTCAATACGTTTTTTTACAACATCGTCAGGGTAAGGCAATTTTCTTCGGTGTCTTTCCTCGTTGAGAATCGCGTCATAATCAATTTCCCAATCCGGAAACCAGTCGCGGATTTTCGGGAGCACTCTTTCTTCCCAGTCTTTTTGCCCCTCTTTTCTGGCTTCTTTTGGGCTTTTTTCATTTACTTCCTCTTCAAATTCGTCTGTAACATCCGCATTTTCCCAGGTTTCAATATTTTCAAGCATATCAATATCTCCGATAAATTCTGTTATTCCGAGTTCGTCCTTAAGAATCAATCTGCTGTGTTTTTGTTCAATATCCGCCAAAAAATTTACTAGATCCATATCGGAATTTATCTCCGCTTCATCTATTGTTTCCAAAATCTCCTTTGTGCTTCCCCCTCTTACAGGTTCATTAAGTTTATCGTAAAGTTCTTTTAAAGCTTTATTTTTATCTTTCACAAAGGCTATGGCATTTTTTAAAGGTAGATCTCCCACTTTTTCTTTAAATTCTTTAAGGGTTTCGCATGAAGAAATTGCTTCAAAAAGGGCCTTTTCCGTTTCATAAGAATTTATATACATCGGATTATTTTCGTATCTTTTCATACGGGCACGATAGTATTCGATGTATTCTTTTAATGCTTGATCCATTATTTTGGTTTCTTAGTATAAAATACAGCCTATTGGATCCGCCTCGGGGTCTCCGGGCCCGCAAACCGCTTCCGGTGGACAGACACAATCTATAGGACAACTAGCGCAATTTTCATCGGTTACATCGCAAATTCCGTCTCCGCAAACCGGTCCCGCCGGTGGAGGCTCTGGCGCACATCCACGATAATCAGCATCAGGACTTGAAGGATCACATATTTCTTCAACGGAACATACACAGTCTTCGCATACTGAACAGTTCTCAGTCGAATCACATGTTCCGTCTCCACAATAGGGTTCTTCAGGTGTCGGCTCCTCCGGTGGTGTTTCTTCTTCCTCCTGCTCTGTTACACATCCTCTAAAATCCGCTCCAGGTTCTCCCGGTGCGCAAATTTGCTCCATATAACATATACAATCGTCACAATTTGAGCAATTTTCTCCAGTTTCACATAAGAAATTTCCGCAAACGGGTTCAGACACGGGTTCTGTAGCCGGCTCTTCAGCAGGTTCCTGTTCTTCAGCAGGTTCTTCTTCTATCTCTTCCTGTTCTTCTTCGGTTTCGGGTATTGGAGTTTCCGGCGGGGGTTCCGTTTCAGGTTTTTCTTTACATACACAACCGACACATTCTTCATCCGCAGAGCATCCGGTTGGTTCAGCTTTTGGATCACATTCCTCCGGTTCCTCAACTTTTCCATCGCCGCAAACAGGTTTTTTCTCTTCTTCTTTTACACATTTACATTCGTCTGTGCATTTTGCCCCTTCTTCACAACCGGTTGGTTCGGCTTTTGGATCACATTCTTCTTTTGGATCTATATCTTCATCAACTTTTCCATTACCGCAGCAGCATTTTGCCGGACATTTTTTATCTTCTCCCGTACAATTATTTTCGACGATCTGATCTATTTGAGCCTGGTTCGGTTTCGCATCAGGTCCCCAGGTTCTACCCATAATACTATTGCCATATTGCCCCGTTGCTTCATCATAATCTTCTCCAAGTCCCAACATGTGGCCCGCTTCGTGTGCCGCGTCCTTAAATGTCTCACCCTGTTGGGGATTGTAAGTTTCTCCACCTACCGTTACCGGACCCGATATTTCTCTGCTTGTAGATGTTGACCATTTTCCGTTGGTGCTTTGTCCATTCTGAGAAATTACCTGAAGTGCGATTCTTTGAACTCCGTTACTGTCAACGGGTAATGCCGCTGTAACAGTTACGCAATGACGATTTTTTGCGTCATCATGCTGACAGTTTGGAGGGTTTGTAGCATTTACTTCCACTGCAACTTCACATTCACATTTACCTGTTGTCTGGTTCGGTTGATTCCATACATCTTTAATTTCATTTACCCATTTATTCATTTGTTGGTTTGTAGCTCCCGCAAATGCGATATTTATTGTAATTGTGATTTTACATTCGGTCCTTGAACATGTGTTTTCCGCCATTGCAATATTTGAAAATAGGAAAGAACTCAGCAAAAATATTGTGAGAAATATTCCAGATATTCGATATTTCCTGAATTTATTCATAATTTATAATTAAAAAATATGTATTAAACAGTCTTGAATTTTTTGTTTTCTTCATCAAATTCGACAGTATTTTTATTTTCCTCCCACCAGCTAAACCATTTATCTTTTTCATAACCATAATCCTGATCTGTATTTTCTCTTAAAATAAAATAAGCATATTCCCTTAAAAGCATTATCGGTTCCGAAGGTACCATCATTTCTTCGGAATCAAGCGCGTCTATCAGTACAGGCACAGCTGCCTTTTCTCCAAAAAGTGAAAGTATCTGAGCAGTCTGTACCTTTATTGTTGGATCCGTGTCCTGAAGACCTTTGTTAAGAAGAGGAATAATTTCAGATTTTTTCTCGGGAATCTGGTATGCCAATCCGGAAAGAGAAATGAAAGAAATATATCTTACTTTTTTGTCTTCGTTTTCAATCATGTCGGCAAGTCCGGGAATAGCATCTTCTCCCAGATTTTTTATCGCATCAACAGTTTCGGAATAATCCGACGTTTTAAAATCGTATGCTTCGATTGCTTCATCGATTGAATTTTGAACGGGATCGGAAATAAAAGGGATTCTGATCTCTTTGCTGTATCTAATCCATGCGGCACCTATCCCAATCGTTACCGTTATTATCAGAAGGATAATAAATGTAATAAATCTTGGTTTGTCCATAATTATTTTTTTAAACGTGTATTCGGCTAAAAAGTATAGCAATATTTATTGCTATTTCTACTTCTTGTGTTTTACAAATTTTTAAATAGTTTTATACCATCCCCAAATGTTTTGGGCCAAAGTTAAATGGAAGATAATTATCCATCCCTACTATCCTTCTTATTTTGCCGTTTGTGCATGCGGCTATGATTGTTATCTCCTCGCCGGATATTTGTTCCGCTTCAACCAGAACCTGACGGCATGAGCCGCAAGCATCTATAGGTTCAGTAGAATCACATTCATCGCTTTTTCCTGTTATTGCTACAATATTTATATCATTTATGTGGCCATGGTTTGATGCTTCCAATATAGCGGCTCTTTCCGCACAGATTGTTGAGCCGTACGCAGCATTTTCATAATTTTTCCCTATGAATATTTTTCCTGTTTTTGTTCTTACTGCGGCTCTTACATTAAATCCCGAATATGGACTGTGTCCGTTGTTTTTCAAAGCGTCTTCAGCGGCTTCGATCGTTTCTATTTCTTCCTCGTTTGGAAGTTCATCAATATTTTCATATTCATCGTAAGCGATTTCTAATATTTTTCTTGTCATCTTTATTTTGTAAAAGGAATAAATGTTAATATTTTAGCCTTATTTATACAATGTATTTTTTACATGTCCAGCTTGACCTGTCCTTGTTTTATTATATTATTTTTTTCTTTTACTGGAATCGGCGACATTCAATTGTTATAATTTTTATAATTATTTTTAACTTTAAATTATGAAAAAGTTTCTTAAAAATTCTGTTATCGCAATTATAATCGCGTTAATGGTAATTTTGCTTATTCCTGCTTCTTATGCAGTAGATTGTTTTAGGGATCCTGTTTATGATCGTGACTGGAATGCGGAAGTAACCACCGGAGCTTTTGTTCGGGATGTTGCCTGTATGGAAGGCTCAGTGATACTAACGACTTTACCCGTAGGCGAAGTTGTTCATGTTACTGCTGAAACCGATGGCTGGTATAAAATTGAGAGAAACGACGGCACTTTTGGTTGGGTTGGACAATGGCTTATTTCACCTACTTCCAAGTCTTTTGTCATGAATGTTTCACAGCCCGAAGAACCTAAAGAACCTATGCATGATATATCAGGACATATTTATGAAGACGCGATCTGGTATATTTATGAAAATGGCATTGTCGACGGATATCCGGATGGTTCTTATAAACCTAATACTACGATCAATCGTGCCGAATTGCTAAAAATAATCGTAGAAGCTGTTTATGAAAACGACGAATTTAATTCCTATCAGAACGAAAATTGTTTTTCTGACGTGCCCCCGGGTGAGTGGTTTACAAATTATGTATGTTTCGGAAAAGCTATGGGAATTGTTGAAGGTTACGGTGATGGAACTTTCAGGCCGGCACGTGAAATTAATTTTGTGGAGGCTCTTAAAATTGCAATGAATACTTTTGGTTACGATTATGAAGAAACCGATCCCTGGTATAAAGGATTTGTAGATACCGCTTCGAAAAATAATTTTATTCCTCTGGATGTTGATTATTTCGGAGAGCAATACAGTCGTGGACAGATGGCTGAAATGATTACACGAATATTAAAATTTGAAAACGGTACCTTAAACGAATATTTGGGTGATGATTCCGATGAAAGAGTAGCCTATGATGAATTAATGTAAATTTATCTTAACAATCGAAGGAGTTTTATTTTAATTTCGTCTTTATCGGGAGCAAGGCCTATTTCGATGGTACCAACAGGCTCTTGTTTGGTTATTCCTTCCTCTTTTACGATTTTATTTATGTACATTACTTTTCTTGTAAAGCTCAGTCTCCCCGTATAGATATTTCCTTTTCTAAAAAAAGTATAGTGGCATTTTACGTTAAGTCCTTCTATATTAACTTCTCCGCCTCTTGATTTATAAATATATATATCGGATCTTTTCATCTCAGGTGATGTTACCGCTTCATCAACTGCGTTTCTCCAGGCTCTTCTTGCTTCTTTTTTTGATTCTGAAGCTGTTTCCTTTTCTTCTTTCTTTTTTACTTCTGGTTTTTGTTTTTTAATATAATTTTCTATCTTTTCATCAATCATTTTTACGGCTTCGCTTATACCATCCGCTCTATTTCCTGAAACTTTCAGGTAAGGGAAGCCGTCACTTTCCTCCAAAATTAAAATTGTTGTCACGTTTTTACCTGTTATTTCATCTATGACAGTAATTTTTGGCATTACCGTCTCTATCATGAGCGAGCTCATGGGGTATTTTTTCAGTATTACATCTATCTGCGGCCTTATTTTTTCAAATAATGTTTTCCTGCTTTCTCTTTTTTCAGGCTTTTCTTCCGGTTTGGACGGAGACAATAAATCTTCCGCGACTGCCGACTCAGGTTTTTTTTCTTCCTCCAGTTCCTTTTTAATCTCTTTTTTAAGTTTTTTGGCAGTTTCTTCGGCTGTTTCTTTTCTTTCTATTCTTTTTTTTGCGAGAAATTTCCTTCTTAAAGCGCGAAGTCTTTCTTTTCTCTGTGCATATTCGAACCAGCTTAATCCATAAACCAGTGTTTTTCTGAAACTGGGTCTTATATTGAAAAATCC
>WJKQ01000039.1 GCA_014728975.1 Candidatus Peregrinibacteria bacterium
AATGAATAATTTTGGCGCCTGTATCCTGGTTTTGATTTTTTCCGGCCCTTACAAGTGAATGGACCTCGCCTTTTGCTTTTTTTCCCATTAAAAATATGGATGGGTATTTCATGGTTGTTTTAGAGCCGAGATTACAGTCAATCCATAAAATCTCCGCGTTTTCGTATGCAAACGCTCTTTTTGTTACAAGGTTGTATACGTTGTTCGACCAGTTTTGAACAGTGGTGTATCGAACGTGTGCTCCTTTTTTTGCGATTATTTCAACAACTGCCGCATGCAGGGAACTTTCCGAGCATACGGGGGCCGAACATCCTTCAATGTAATGCACCGAACTTCCCTTATCGGCTATTATCAGGGTTCTTTCAAACTGTCCGGTATTTTCCTCGTTTATCCGGAAATATCCCTGTAGAGGAAGTTTTATATGTATTCCTTTCGGTATATAAATAAATGTTCCACCCGACCAGACTGCGGTATTAAGTGCCGCAAATTTATTGTCCGTTGTGGGTATTACTTTTCCGAAATATTTCCTGAAAAGATCCGGGTGGTTTTTAAGAGCCGAGTCCGTCGATTCAAAAATTACGCCCTGTTTTTTCAGTTTTTCCTGGATCGAGTGATAAATCATTTCCGATTCAAATTGTGCGCCTGTTCCGGAGAGAAATTTTCTTTCGCTCTCAAGGACTCCTATTCTTTCAAAAGTATTTTTTATTTCTCTGGGAATCTGGTCCCATGTGGTTTTTGGGGTGTCCAGGGTTTTAAGATAGTAATAAATTTTTTTAAAATCTATTTTACTCAAATCCGGTCCCCATTTCGGGAGGTCTTTTTTTAGAAAAATATCGTAAGCTTTTAGTCTGTGGTCAAGCATCCATTTCGGTTCGTTTTTTAATTTTGATATTTTTTCAATAATTTTTTTACTGATTCCCTGTGGGGTCCTAAATATGCTTTTTGTGTCGGTTTTGAGGCCGGCTTTACGTTTATTGAAATTTTTGTTGATGATCTCCTGTGTTCTTGTGGCTGTTAACATGTTATTTTATTGAGAAAATTATTGTAACCTTCTTTTTCCAGTTTTTTGGCAAGATTTTTTGATCCGGATTTAATAATTTTTCCGCCGGAAATTATATGTACACGATCGGGGCTGATGTAATTCAGTATTCTTTGATAATGCGTAATTAATAGTATCGCGGGTTTTGATTTTTGGAAGTTTTTTTTAATAACCGCTGATACGGTTTTTAAGGCGTCTATATCGAGGCCGGAATCAATTTCGTCCAGCAGGATTATTTTCGGTTTAAGCGCCGCCATCTGAAGGATCTCGGCTTTCTTTTTTTCTCCTCCGGACAGTCCTTCATTAACATTTCTGCCGGTGAAATCCTGGTCCATTTTCAGTGACTTCGTTTCATCTTTGATTTTCTTTAAAAATTCAACAGGACCGATTTGTTTTGTGTTTTCGTTGAGTGCTTTTTCATTTTCGTTTATGGATAGCCGGATTAGATTTCTGAATGTAACTCCGGGGATTTCTATCGGATTTTGAAAAGCCAGGAAAATTCCGAGGTTTGCTCGTTTGTTTGGTTTGAGCCGATGAATTTCCTGGTTGTTTAGCAGTATTTTACCTTTTGTGATGTTACATTTCGGATGGCCCATAAGTGTTTTGCAGAGAGTGCTTTTTCCTGAGCCGTTCGGTCCCATAATTACATGTATTTCTCCGGATGAAATTTTTAAGTTAATTCCATTCAGGATTTTTTTATCATCGGCTTCCGCGTGAATATTTTTTATTTCAAGAGTATTTAAAGCAGGTCTTTTATGCTTTTTTAAGGTCTTTTTTCGGGTTTTTATTCCGGTGGTTGTTGTCATTATTTATTATTTAAAAAATAGTCAAGATTTTTTGAGGAAAAACATTTCATGATTTCATTGTTGAGATTTTGTAGACTCGATCTTACTTCACATCCTTCAGCACAGTCCCAACATGTTTTTGTTGACTTAAGACAGGGAACTATTGCTATCCGGCCCTCCAATACTTCAATGATTTGTTTAAGGGGTATTTCTTCAGGTGCTTTTGCCAGTTTATATCCACCGTATTTTCCTCTTTCCGATTTAATAATATTTGCTTCATGGAGCATTCGCGCGATTTTTTGAAGAAATGAAAAAGAAAGGTTTTTTTCTTCAGCGATTTTTTTAATCGATTTATGTTTCCGGGTATCTCCGGCGAGAGAGGTCAGCAGGAGGATGCCGTAGTCAACTTTTTGTGTTAAATGGAGAGCGCCGCCTCTACGGTTTTTACATACTTTTGAATTCTTATTCATACTATTTTAGTCTTAATTAAGTAGGGCGTACATTAGCTTAGATATATGACGCTGTCAACATCCGCATTGATATTTTGTAACGGCTTTTGGTAGTATTCGTTTGTATTTGTTGTGAGTTAAATAGCTTTTAATCATATTCTTATGAAAATTCGAAAAATTCTTGTGCCTTTTTTAACGGGCGCGATGTTGTTCTCTTTCATGGGGAGCAATTTTTCCGCGAATGCGGATTTTACCGATGTTCCGGAATATAATCTGAATTTTCCGGCTGTAAGTTTTTTGGAAAATGAAGGGATTGTAGTCGGTTACGGTGATGGCCGTTACGGTGTTGATAAAAATATCAACAGAGCCGAATTTTTAAAAATTGTGATGGAGGCTTCGGATTATGAAGTTGAGGGTGGAAATTGTTTTCCGGATGTTCGGGATCAGTGGTTTGCACCGTACGTGTGCACCGCTTACGACCTTGGTCTTGTTGACGGCTATCCGGATGGAACTTTTAAGCCTGGTAGAGAAATAAATTTTGCGGAAGCAAGTAAAATCGTGGTGAATACTCTGGATGTCGAAAAGGCGGAAGGAGCAGTGGGTACCTGGTTTGAGCCTTTTGTAACAGCGTTGGAAAATGAGGAAGCCATTCCGGGAAGGATCGATAGTTTTGATGAAAAATTAACACGCGGAGATATGGCTGAAATGACATGGAGAATTATGGAAAACAGGACTTATAAAATTTCAAATACTTATGAGAATATTGCTGAGGGAAAATCTGTTTCAGAGTTTGGCTCCCAACTTGTTTCTTTTGAATCATGCGGGGAATTAAAGGGTTATATGGAAGATAATTATGAATATCATTATTATTATGATGGAATAAAAGCCGGAGAGCCGATTGCAATGGAAGAACCTGCCGATGCTTTAAGAACCGAATCTACGGAAGGTCTGGGCGCGGGTGCTGAAGCCGAAGAATATTCAACAACAAATATTCAGGTTGAAGGAGTTGATGAGGCGGATATTGTAAAAAATGACGGAAAATATATTTATTATCTGAAAGACAATACTGTCCGTATCGTGGAAGCATACCCGCCCGAGCAGATGAAAGAACTTGATGATATCGAATTTGGAAATCCGAATTTTATTCCTTTTGAAATGTATGCCGACGAAAATCGTCTGGTTGTTTTGGGGGAATCTTACGGAGAAACTTTTTCCGAATATTCCGGTGAGGGGGGAATAAGGTATGATTATTACGGAAATGCGGCGATGGCGTATATTTTCGATATTTCGGACAGATCAAACGTGGAGCTTATAAGAGAGGTCGCGTTTGAAGGATATTATTTTACTTCAAGAAAAATAAATGATGTTGTTTACCTGGTGGCTAATCGACACAATTATTTTCATCCGTTTGAAGGGGATAACTGGAATGAGTCCGATCTTGTTCCTTTGTATTCGGATAATGGAGATACAGTAGTAGCATCGGCGTGTGGGGGAGTTAAATATATTCCCGGGGTTAATGAAAGTATTGATTATATGGTTCTTGCCGCAATTCCGATCGATGACATGGAAAAGGATATTACCCGTGAAGTGGTGCTTGGTTCGGTTGGTGAAGTCTATGCGTCTACCCAAAATCTATATATGGCCGAACCAAAGTATAAGTATGATATTTGGTATCAGGAAAGTGAAAACAGAGAAGAAACTTTTGTTCATAAATTTGCTCTGGATTCTTTGAACCTGGGATATGAAGGAGTTGGAACAGTCCCCGGAACAGTGTTAAATCAGTTTTCGATGGACGAGGATAATGGGTATTTCAGGATAGCAACTACTACAGGCGGATGGTATGGAGATCCTATGAATAACCTTTATGTTTTAAATGATAATCTGGAGCTTGTCGGTTCCGTAGAGGGTCTGGCAGTGGGAGAAAGGATTTATTCCGTAAGGTTTGTCGGAGACAGAGCGTATATGGTTACTTTTGAGAGGATAGATCCATTGTTTGTTATCGATTTGAGTACTCCCTCCGATCCAAAGGTTCTTGGAGAATTGAAAATTTCGGGTGTTAGTGATTATCTTCATCCTTATGATGAAAACCATATAATCGGTTTCGGACTTGAGTCTTTATCCATCGATGAAGTCGAGGAATTTGGATGGTCCTGGTTTCAGGGAATAAAAATGTCAATGTTTGACGTGACGGATGTTAATAATCCGGAAGAATTGCATAAAGTCGTTATAGGCGATAGAGGTACTTCCAGCGAGCTCTCATATAATCATAAGGCACTGCTGTTTGACAAAGAAAAAGGGATTATGGGATTTCCTATAACCGTAGCGGAAATTCCTCAAAACGTGAAAGATGATCTTGATATTGAAGAATGGGTTTACGGCGACTATGTATTTCAGGGAGCTTATGTCTATGATGTAAGCGTGGAAGACGGGTTTGTTCTCAGAGGAACAATCAGTCACTATGAAGAAGACGAATTAGGTTCGGATTTTGAGTATTATTATAATTACGGTGCCGATAAAAACATTAAGAGGATAATATATATAGGAAATGATTTTTATACCGTTTCGGATGAAATGGTAAAGGCAAACAATATGGATACCATGAATGAATCCGCAAGTGTTTTGCTTGGAGATTAAATATTTTAATGAAAAAAGAGGGGCTTCTTTAGTTGGAAGGCTCTCTTTTTTTATGTTTATTATGTTTTTATTATATCCGGTTTCTGTGTTTCGCCGAGTGCTTTGAGTGCTTTTTCTCTTGTATTTTCAGCGATTCTGGAGATTCTTCCTACTGTTTTTTCCGGGATTATACTTGCGAGGCCCAGGGCGGCCGATAATGGTACTTTTAGTGCGATATCTAGTGTTCCTCTGGCGAGGTTGGCGGGTAGGGCTACGGCTCCGGTTGCTATTTTGGTGATCGTGCTTAGTGTTTTTTGTGCGGTTTTTTTGGGCAATTCAAGAAATACGGTCGAGAGTGCGCCTCTTATTCCTCCGATAATATTGCCGATAGGTTTTTGCATTTCCTGGAGAGCGGTTTCTATTCTGTGTTGGCTGAAGGCTGTGGCTTTTTCAGGCTGATTCAGCTTTGAAGTTATGCCGGCGGGGCTGATAACTTCTTCTATTCTGCCGATTTTTGAAATTAAATTATTTTCCCGGAACACTTTTTGTTTTTATTTTTTGAATGTTAAATTATATCATTTATTGTTTTTTCCGGCAATAGAGGAGTTATTTTTTAATTTTATTTATCCGGAGGAATGTTGTAGTAGTCGAAAAGGTATTCTGCGATTTTACTGAAAGTGGGCGCGGCGGTTTGTGATCCCCATTCGTTTTCACGCGGGTGGTCGAGTTTTACTAGAATTACGAATTTTGGATCATTAACGGGGCCGAGTCCTGCGAAGCTGGTTATTGTTGTGCCGCTGCCGGAAATGGCTCTGCCGTGTTTATAGGTTTGTGATGTTCCTGTTTTTCCTCCGACGTAATGGCTGTCAACCTGCGCTTCTTTAGCGACTCCTTCTTCTGTTGAATTTACAAGCATTGCCACCATTTTTGCTGAGGTATCTTCGGATATTACTCTTCTTATTTCGTGAGGTTCGTTTTCCGTAACGGTTCCGTCATCGTGTCTTATTTCATCAACAATATAAGGCCGCATCATTACACCACCGTTGACTATTGTGCAGTAGGCATTGGCGAGTTGAATCATTGTTACGGTTATTCCCTGACCGAAAGCATGCGTGGCAAGTTCTGATTCGGACCAGTCTTCCCAGTATTCGACTTTTCCTGTTGTTTCCGAATCAAATTCAATATCTGTTCTGTCCAGAAATCCAAATTTTTCAAGGTAGCTGTAGAAAAGAGCCGGGCCGATTTTTTTTGCGATAAACGTCATTCCGGTATTTAAAGACTTGGAGAGAACGGTGGTCATATTCACGAGTCCGAAATAACCGTCTGAATTTTTTATTTTGAAATCGTAGGATTCGGTATATGGATTCCAATCTACTTCTATAGGTCCGGTGTCATTATATGTCGTATTCGGGGTAATATCACCATCGTCGATTCCAATGGACATTGCGATTGATTTAAAAACAGAACCGGGTTCGTACGGCCATGATACTATTTTATTGTGATATACTTCCGGGCCGACAAAATTTTCATAACGGTAAAACTGTGAATTTCCTTCTTCGTCTTTTTCTTCAAATACAATGTATTTGTCTAGAGTAATTTCATTTATATAATAATTATAAACACCTTCATCTTCTGTAGGGTAAAGGCTGTTCATTTCTTCGGGAGTAAATTCGATCTCGACTTTTTTAAACGCGTTCCCGTAATCGTTGGGATCAAATGTGGGGTAATGCGCCATTGTTATGATTTTTCCCGTTTTTGGCTCCATTATTAGGACCTGACCACTGTTTGCTCTGTAATATTCTACCGCCTCTTTCAAAATTTGTTCGATTTTGAGCTGAATTGAACGGTCGATTGTTAAAACAATATCGTCGCCGTCTACGGC
>WJKQ01000040.1 GCA_014728975.1 Candidatus Peregrinibacteria bacterium
ACCCAACTCATAGCACTACATTCAATATGCCAGCCGGGTCGGCCGTCTCCCCACGGACTGGGCCAAAATGGCTCACCTTCTTTTTTAAATTTCCATAAAGCAAAATCATAGGGATTTTTTTTCTCAACATTTACATCAACACGTGCTCCCATTTTCAATTCGTCCAAATTTTGACCGGAAAGGCTACCATATGCCGGATATTTCTCAATGTCAAAATAAACTCCGTCATCAAGAGAATACGTATATCCCTTTTTTTCTAAATTTTTAATAAGATCAATTATTTTATCTATGTTTTCAGTTGCTTTCGGCTGAAAATCCGGTTTTTTTACGCCTAATTTATCATAATCTTTTTCATATTCAGGAATGATTTTTTTTACAAGTTCCTCCACACTAAGACCTTTTTCCTTTGCTCTTTTTATCATTTTATCGTCTATGTCCGTATAATTTGAAACAAATTTAACCTTATATTGCCTATATTCAAAATATTTACGTATAATATCAAATGCCACGGCGCTTCTTCCATGTCCAAGATGAGCGATATCATAAACAGTGGGACCGCAGACATATATACCAACCTCACAGGGTTCCAGGGAAATAAATTTTTCCTTTTTCTTGGATTTGCTGTTATAGAGTTTTATCATATAAGGCTTGCTAATAATGCTGCAATTGTACCGGACAAAAGATCTATACCGATTAAAGCAATTAATGGAGAAAGGTCAATCATTCCGATTCTGTGTGGAATTTTACGGGCAATTGAAATAAAAGGCTCTGTAACATCGATTAAAATTTGTGAAAATCGGCCTCTGGGACCTGGTCTGCCCATACTTAACCAGGATACGATAATCCTTCCGATAATCGCGTAAGTGATTAAATTTCCCAGTATGATAACAAATTGAATAGCAAAATAAATGAGCTGAGCTGTATCCATAATCCCTTTAATAAATTTCAAAAGGATATTAGCAAAATCAGACTATTTAAACAAATCATGACGTTCTTCACGAACCTGAAAGCGTTTTTTAGAAGTTTGACCGTAAAAAACCCCGCCCAATAAAGCAAATAGAACCAGCCACATAATTTCAGGTCCGCTTTCGCTGGCATCTTTTTCCATTTCCTCAAGAGCTTCCTCTCCGGCTATTCCCAATTCAACTTCAGGAGGAGGTGCTTCAACCACTGCAGGATTTGGAACAGCGGATACGATATTACTGAAATGTTCACTGATATTGCCTTTTTCATCAACAGCTACAACCGCAAAATAATATTCAACACCGTTTTTAAGATTTGGAATATACCAGGTTGTGGAATTGGTAAATGTATCTACAGCTTCTGTTAATTGATTTGGAGAAAGTCCATAATAAACTCTGTAATTTGGAATTACGTTTGTGGAAACCGCAGGCGCGTTCCAGGTAAGAGTAATTCTGTGATCCGAAGGAACAGCCTTAAGACCTGTTACGTCACCGACCACAGGTACCTCAACCTGATCTGAAACTACACCGACAGTTAAAACGGCATAATTTTCAAACCTGGATTCATTTCCGAGTTCGTCAACGATAATAAACGTAAGAGGATATTCACCAAACTCAATCGGAGCTGAAAAAGAAGTTTCATAGTAGCCTTCCGGATTTTCAGTGAATTCATAAATATTTCCTTCAAAAACCACGGTAGCCTGGGATAGTTCATCTTCGGTATATAATTTTACATTAACCACGGAACCTGGGTCTACGGTGTCACTCGGCTCAAAAGTTACATTAGAAATTTCAGGAGCCGAAGTATCTATATTTACTTCAACCGTTTCACTTGTTGCTACTATCGTACCCACTTCATTTACGGTTGCCGCATAAATATTATGCATTCCATCAACCAGAGTGGAAGTTGTATATGAAAAATTTCCTGAAGCATCGGCAATGAGTGAGGCGATTTCAACATCATTATCAAAAATTTTAATCTGGGATCCCGGAGGAGCTGTACCGCTGATTACCTGAACATTATTACTATATGTTCCTGAAACAGGATTGGTTATACCTATTCCGTTCGACGGCCCTAAAGGTTCTTCATCACCCACTACAAAGGTCTGTTCTCCAAAAATTGAACTGTCATCAATATCTATTACTGCAAGTTCATACGTTCCAGGCTGAAGAAAAGACATTGCCAGACTGAATGTATGAGTTCCCAGATCAGAAGACGTAAAAGTATAATC
Source organism: Candidatus Peregrinibacteria bacterium (assembly GCA_014728975.1). GTDB lineage: Bacteria > Patescibacteriota > Gracilibacteria > UBA1369 > LOWO2-01-FULL-3 > WJKQ01. The sequence continues at coordinate 2,195 of WJKQ01000040.1, forward strand.
TTCAGGTAAATTAACGTAGGCCGCGTTATCACTCAAAACAGCAAACCTGATTGTCCCCGTATAATCGACCACGGGCTGGTTTTCACTATCGTATGCTGTAATTGTAAAAGTAACACTGTCTCCGACATTTAATGTTGACGGAATATCTTCAAATTCGAAATGATCTACACCAAGAGATCCATTACCTAAAGCGGCATAAGCATAATTACTCGGCGTATCATTTTCAAATAAAAAAGAATTGGAATTAAAATACGCAACTTTTGCTTTTGAATTTAAAATTTTATCAGCTGTAGCATCATAAACGGAATAGACCGCTGTACCCTGCTGATTTGAAGAAACTCTAAAAATAACTTTTCCATTGGAGTCGGAAAAATCCGAATCCGAATAAGTTTCTGTCTTATCTCCATTAGCGCTTGAAATTAACCTGACAAGATGATCCTCTATGGGATTGTTAAATTTATCAAACAACTGAACTGTAATTAATGCTTTTTCTCCATAAGAACGAACAACCTGATCCGACGGCGAAACAGTGGAAGCAGTTTCAGAAAGTTCTCCCGGATAAACAGTAAAAGTATTTGCGCGGCTGATCGTTGAATTATTTTCAAGTTTTGCTGAAACTCTGTAAGTTCCGGCTTTTCTTGTGTGATAATCAGATAGTTCGGCCTGGGCAACCCCGTTTGAATTAGTTACAGCGGAAAGATTTATAAGCTCGCTATCCGGATTTGTAACTTCAAAAGATATATTTGTATTTGGAGTGGTTTTGGAAGTTCTTAAATATGTAGTATAACCCGCAACAGTATTTAATCCGTATGCTTCAACAGGTAAATCATACTGGGCAAAAGAAGTTACCGGCAGTATCAACGATAAAAAAAGCAATATCCATATCTTTGTAAAAAATTTTCTCATTTATGTTTGTTTTTGTTTTTTTAAAATCCTTTAATTTTACCTTAAATTAAGATTTTCTTCAATTCTCACCACCATAATCAATTACTTTAGTCAAGTTTAATAAATTCTAGTAAATAAAATTAAACTTTGCTATGCTCATTCTGCAAAAATCCTAATTATCATGTTTAAAAAAATAATCTCAATTTTTCTGCTTGGTCTTTTTATAATGACTGCTTCAGTTTTTGCACAGACAGAAGAAGAAGAACTGCCACAACCCCCAACATATCTTCAACCGGTGATTGCAACCGATAAAGCTTTGGAAGTTCAAAAAAGTACGATATTTGATGCTTCTCTGTCATTTCTTCCACACCCGGACAGTGAAATAAAATATGAATGGAATTTCGGAGATGGAAATAGAAACGAAGGAGTAGAAGTTCTTCACGCATACAAAGAACCTGGAACTTACACCATAACTCTTACAATTGATGACGGATACAATATCGCGACAACCGAATTAGAAGTTTTTGTATACAGAAAACTGATAGTTCTAATAACAGACCAGACTGCGGTTCAGGAAAGAATAGAAGTAATAAAAGATTTCGCGGAAAAACAGGGAGTCTATATAAAATTAATAGAAAGTTTTGGAAGCAGTACCGAATTTATTTCTGAAGAAGTTTTAACCAAAAAATTGACCGAGGAATCTGTAAGCCTTCAAAAAGCCAATCAGATAATAATATGGACTAAAGAAAACGCAGGACTAAACGCTTTGTCCAGACACATTCAGGGTAACCGGAAAAAAATAACAACAAATTTTTCACAAAAAACAATCACCGTATTGGAAAGTAACGTTACCAGAAACCTGAACAGAATCCAGCGACAGTTTAAGGTAATAAAACCAAAAAGCATCGTTGTCGCAAAAGAGGCTGCTATTTATCCAATAATCGAAAGTCGTGACGAAGAGGAATTCATCAACACACTTAAAAAAGGCGGATACGAATACAAGATAATCACTGAAAAAACGGGAAAACTAAGACCTTGGAATTTCATGTCGTATTTTGTGAACCTTCTGATAAATAATGGAATTCCCGACAATATAATAGCCCTGTTACTGCTTCTTCCAATAATCGCAACTGTCGTAGCCTTCATGAAACAATTTGTGGGTGTGACCACTTTTGGGATTTATACTCCTTCAATAATTACTTTATCTTTTCTTGTGATCGGTATGCATGCCGGACTTTTAACATTATCCGCGGCAATAATAATCGGGGGACTGGTGAGGTCATTGTTGAGAAAGGTAAGGATGCTGTTTATTCCAAGAATGGCAGTAGTAATTACGATTGTTTCTCTGGCTTTATTTCTGATAATTATTGCAAGTGTCTACCTGGGATTATTTAATGCTGAATTTTTATCGATAGCAATATTTCCTATGTTGATTTTGACTACGCTTGTTGAAAAATTCGTTAGCGTAAAAACAGAAAAAGGACTTTCATCAGCATCAACTTTAATGTTATCAACAGTATTTGTGGCGATTATCGCTTATTTTATAGCCGGAGGAGAAATTGACCTCGGTTTTGTTTCTTTTAAGCTCGAGTATATAAAGAATTTGATTATGGCATATCCGGAAATAGTACTCTTATTGATAATTATTAATATTCTCCTTGGAAAATGGAGTGGTCTCAGAATTTTGGAAAGAATTCGTTTTCGTGAAGTATTAAGACACATAGAAGAATAATATGTTTTTTAGCAATAAAGGCATCTTGGGAATAAATGCGAGAAACCTGCTATATATTCGTCCGTACAATCCCAAAAAAGCAGTAAAACTTGCCGATGATAAAGTAAAAACAAAACAATATTTATCAGCCAGGGATATACCCGTCCCAAAACTTTACGGATTAATAAAAACAAATGAAGAGCTTGAAAAATTTGATTTTAATTCTCTCTCTTTGAAATTTGTGATTAAACCGAATCATGGATTTGGAGGGGAGGGGATAATTCCGATTATAAATAAAAAAAATGATTATTTTATTACAGCCGGAGGAAAAACTTTTACAAAAGAACAGATTAGAGATCACATTAGAGATATAATCGATGGGCGTTTTTCAATTTCCAATATAAGTGATACGGCTTTTTTTGAACAATATATAGAATCCGATGAAAGAATAGGAAAATATTCATACGAAGGTCTTCCGGATATAAGAGTTGTCGCGCATAATTTAATACCGGTTATGGCTATGTTAAGACTTCCTACAAAGGAATCAGGAGGGAAAGCAAATCTCCACCAGGGAGCGATAGGGGTTGGAATTGACATAGCGAAAGGCGAAACAACACATATAGCCTATAAAAACGAAATTATTGAAGAACTTCCAGATGAACTTGGAAAAATAAAGGGACTAAAAATACCATACTGGGATGAAATCCTGTTGATTGCGTCTAAAACCCAGATTGTAACAAATCTCGGTTACATGGCTGTAGATATAGGACTTGATAAATCATCCGGTCCTGTGGTTCTTGAAATTAATGCAAGAGCCGGACTGGGGCTTCAGATAGCAAATCTGGCACCTCTTCGAAAAAGACTGGAAAGAATTGAAGGAGTTAAAGTTACAAGCCCCATAAAAGGAGTCAGGATTGCAAAAGACATGTTTGGTAATACTTTGGAGAAGGAAATCGCGCATCTCTCAGGAAAAGAAGTAATCGCAAAAGAGGAGGATGTTGAAATCATTCAAAAAAAAGGAGTTTTTAAGGTTAACGCAAGAGTTGATACAGGACAGGAAAGAAGCATTCTTGATGAAGAAACGGCAGCAAAAGCCGGTCTTTTGGAAAACACCGAAGCTTATGATGATGAAAAATCTACTTTAAAGTTAAAATTTACAATTAAAAATAAAAGAATTCAGACTGTCGTTGATATTGAGAAAATTCCCAGTAAAAAATATAAAATGATAATAGGAAGCCGTGATCTTCATGATTTTTTGGTGGATGCAAGTCAAAAAACAGAAGAAAAAGAGAAAGAGGCTTCCAAAAAGATAATAAATAAAAATAATAAACAGAAAAAAAACAACTTTTATGAAATTGATCAACAATTAATTCAGATAGACAATAAAATAAAACTACTTTATCACTTACGACC
>WJKQ01000041.1 GCA_014728975.1 Candidatus Peregrinibacteria bacterium
GATCTGATCGCAAAGAGCAACTTTTTTACCGGCTTTTGTCAGTTTTGAAAGGTACTGATCAACCGCATGATAAGGAACTCCGCACATCGGAGCTTTATTTTCCCCGCCCTTATGCCGCGAGGTCAACGCGATCTGTAAAATCCTGGATGCTTCCCTGGCATCCTCAAAAAACATTTCATAAAAATCCCCCATCCGAAACATCAAAATACAATCTTCATATTTTGCTTTTATCTCCTTATACTGTGCCATCATCGGCGTAAGTTTTGCCATAAAAATGAAGCTTAAATCCGGAGCTTCATTCTATCGAATTTAAGAGAAACTGCAAATCAGAAAGAAAGGAATTTGCCATAACTAATATCCATTCCTCCTATGCCATTTTGTTAATTTCAATATCTTTAAACCACTCTATAATGGTCTATACGTAAACGATAGTATCCTTTCAGATCTCCTCTCAAAAATTTTCCAAAAGTATCTGGAGCCAGAGATAACTTCTTATGAATTGCTCTTAATATCTTCTTCCGATCAGCTTTTGAATTATTTAATCATCAAAATATTGCAGTCTGCTCACCCAATCTATAACTTTTCCCTCTAATAGACTTCTTCCAGGCTTTAAACCTCTGCCAAAAACTCCTTTTTTTTCTATGAATAGAGGTCCTCCATCCTTTAGCCGCGCTGATTTTTCTCTTTTTCATACTGACAGGCGATTTTCTTTTTTTATTTGTGTTGATTGTCAGTGTTATAAACATAATTTTAGGGTTAGAAAATAAGCACCGAACAAAAACGTCCAGCAAAAGACTGTTTTTTATGATTAAAATTTAAACATAGCCGTCTCAACCTATCAGTATCGCCTAATCAAAGCCGTCACCACACCCTGCACAATCAATTCTTCCATAGGATGAATGTCTTTATACGCTTTATTTTCCGCTTTCAAATAAAACTTTCCATTCTTCTTAACCAAAAGCTTCAGTGTATTCTCATTATCAACCAGAGCCACTACCACGTCTCCTTCCCGCGCCTGCTTCTTCGAATCAACCAATACCAGATCACCCTCATATATTCCCGCATCAATCATACTGTTTCCGGTAACCTCCAGCATAAAAAAGTCCTCAGCATTCTTGGCAAGATCCTCTCCGACACTCATCCAGTCTTTAACATATTCATCAGTAACAACAGGACCACCCGCCGGCACGGAACCCAGAATCGGTAAATTCACAGTCCCGGCACTCAATTTCTGCTTCACGGCGTCCAAAAGCCGAATCCCTCTCGGTGTATCATCCTTCTGAATCACACCTTTTTCCTCAAGAGCCTTCAAATGCTTCAAAATACTGTTATCGGAACTCACGTTAAAGTGTTCCCGCATCTCCCGCAAAGTAGGCGATTTCCCATAGGCCATCTGATATTCCTCAATAAACCTCAGTACAGCCTCCTGTTTTTCCGTTAACATTTCAGACATAATTTTTTAGGTAAGTATATCCTCACCTATGATAGGTGAGTATAGACTCACTGTCAAGAAAGGAAGGCTTGACGGTAAAAGGAAAACATGTAAAAACATAAAACTAAAATAATAAAAAAAATAAAATCCCCCTACACCTCCACCTCAAAAATATTAATCACTTTAAATCCAAAAATAGCCGCCAACGGCCGTAAAAGAATATTTTTCCTTTGATTATTATACCCTCTGACCATTTTATTATATCTTTTGGACTTTTGTTCAATGCTTTGTTCAACATCTTCTATCTCTTTTCTTAATTCCAGAAAATTTGTATCTGTTCCGAGAGGTTTTATCTTTTTCCCCAAATTCAGAACTTCATTGATGGTCCTGCTTAAATCATGCTCAAATTCCATTTTTTCAGCGCCGGGCCGATATTCTTTGGCGGCACGCGTCCTTTCTTTAATCATTTCCTCCAAAAGTTCTTCCTGCCTCTGATCATATTCCCTCACTGTTTCAATTAAATTCGGCAATAAATCCTGCCTTTTTCTCAAACTTTCATTCAAAATCTCCCATTGCCTAATAATTTCCTTCTTCAGACGTTTAAAATGCCTGACTCCCACAATTATCCATAAAAGCAAAATAAGAAGAACCGCACTGACTAAAATAAGAATATTTATAAGTTCCATACATTTAATTTATCACATCTATAATTTTATTTGCAGATTTTTTCCATGAATATTTCTCTGCTAATTTCTCAGCTTTTTTTGAAAATTCTTTTTGATGTCGAAATACTTTTTTAAGGGCTTCAACACCCCCTCCTTTTTTGTCAGTATCAACAAAAACAGCCGCGTCATCCGCGATTTCCTTATGAACCTCTATATCTGAAAGAATTAAAGGCGCACCGCAATTTGCCGCTTCAAGGATAGGAATATTAAAACCTTCCTGCCTGGAAAAATTTACAAAAGAAGAACAATTTTGGTAAAGCACGGCTAATTCTTTTTCCTTTAAAAAACCCGTCCTGACCACGTTTTGCCCCTGGATTTTTTTTTCATAACTATTATAAAGTTTTTTGTCGAACAATTTTCCCCCGGCCAGTACCAAACCGGCTTCACCATCATATTCTGCGTATTCTTCCAACAAATATGAAACATTTTTCCTTTCATCATACCCACCAACATAAAGAAAAAATTTTTTCCCTTTTAAATTAAATTTTTCCAAAACTTTTATTTTATAATCTTCAGATATTTTTTCTTTATAAACAATATCAGCGTCATTATAAATAACTTTAATTTTATTTTTATCGATACCGCAGATATCAATAATATCTTTTTTGGATACTTCTGAAACTGTAAAAACAATATCAGCCAGTTTCACCGCTTTTTTTGTCTGTGAATGATACATCTTCGAAGCAAAACCTTTCCGGTACTCCTTACGCGTCCAGGGAACACAATCATGTACGGTAACAAAAGTTTTTATTCCTTTTTTATACCAGTCTTTCGTCCATGGATTTGAAGGATAGGGAAAAAAGGCAATATCGACCTTCTCTTTTTCAAAAAACTCCGGAACAGAAATCTGCTCCCACCAGGTCTTTTTCATACCGGCCGTACCGATTTTTCGTTCCTTGAGAACTTTTATTTTTACATTTTCAGGAAAGCTCTTAAAAATATCCTCATCAACTTCCCCGGGAACAACCAATGTATATTCATTTTCAGAATCCAGCCTTGCGAGTTCCCCAAAAAGATTTTTTGTATGCTGTCCAATCCCTGTAAATGGCTTTGTCAACAGCCTCGCGTTTACTCCGATTTTCATAAGAATTAATTTAGGAAAGCAGTAATTTCACGACTTTTTCTATTCCATTCTCAAATTTTTCTTCATCGTTAAACTCATTATTAAAAGCCAGCTCAACAATATTAATAAAATCTTTTCTGGTAATATCACCGCTGATCATGGACCATCCGAATTTTCTGACAAATAATCGTGCGTTCAGAACCTGCTCACCGCGACTGGCTTTCCCAGCCAACGGAATTACAAGTGCTTTTTTCTTTAAATAAGCCAATTCAGCTAAACTATTCGCTCCGCCTCTGGTTATGGCCATATCGGTTATCGCGTAAATATCTTTTATTTCCTGATTTAAGTATTCATATTGAACATATCCTTTTTTATGAACGCTGATATCAAGATTCCCTTTACCTGTCAGATGAACAACCTGAAATCTTTTAAGAATCTCATCCAGACTTACTCTTAAAAGTTCGTTAATCTGCC
>WJKQ01000042.1 GCA_014728975.1 Candidatus Peregrinibacteria bacterium
ACCAGTTACTGCATCGTCAAGAGTAGTTAAATATATTTCCTCAACATATATATCTAATTTTTCATTATTTGAACGATAATTCATAATAAACCAAACAATATCACAATTTGATAAGTGTTTTACTTGATCCATTTTTGCCATAGAATTCCAGAAGCTTCTATCTATAATGACGGCCATTTATACTGCTCCCAAAATTCTGGACAGTACCTAAGATAACTTAGTACTGTAATACTAGGAGGATATTTTGGGACGCAAAAGACGAAGTGCGGAAGAGAAAGCACAGATAGCCTTAGAAGCATTACGTGAAGACAAGCCGGTCCGTGAAATAGCGGAAAAATATGGAGTTAATCCGACACAAATCAGTACCTGGAAACGCCAATTACTTGAAGGTGCCGGAGAGGTGTTTCGCAATGGGAAAGGAACCCGAGAAAAGGAATTGGAACATCGAGAAGAGACGGTGTTAAAAGAACTCGGACAATCCCAGGTAGAGATCGCTTTTCTGAAAAAAAAATTAAAGCAGTTGGGGATACAGGAGTAACACGGGAATTGATCGAAGAAGAACACGAGGTGCTTTCGATTAAACGGCAGTGTGAACTGTTGGGTAAATCGCGATCATGGTATTACTACACCCCGGGAAAAGCGGAAAGACGGAGCGCAGCAGATGCTTTTTACACTGAGCTTATACAGCAGGTAAGTGACGACTATCCGTTCTATGGATATAGGAAAATTGCACTTGAACTGAATGAACAGTATGGGACAGCGCTCTCATTTAAAAAAGTATATCGGTTATGGAGAGAAGAAGAACTGCATGCGGTGCATATTCCGATCCCCACCAGCACGCCGAGGACCGCCCATGCAGTGTATCCGTATCTTCTTGGGAAGAAGGGAATTACCTATCCAAATCAGGCATGGCAAGTCGATATTACCTATTTGCGTCTGCCTCACGGGAGCGTATTTTTATGTGCAATTATTGATGTTTACAGCCGGAAAGTCTTAAGCTGGAACCTTTCAAATACCATGGATGTGTACTTGGTTTTGTGGGCGTTGACGTGGGCATTAGAGTGCTATGGAGCTCCTGAGATTATAAATTCCGATCAAGGAAGTCAGTTCACCACTACCGATTGGATAAATATGGTAGAAGATATGGCGATAAAAATCAGTATGACCGGTAAAGGCCGGAGTTTAGATAACATCTTCATTGAACGGTGGTGGAGAAGTTTTAAGCATGAACATTTTTATCTGCAGCAATATCAAACCGTGAAAGCATTACGAAAAGGGATTCGTTCATATGTGGAGTTCTACAACACCAGACGCTTTCATCAGGCACTTGAGTACAAGAGACCGGATGAAGTGTTTTACAAAAAAATGGAGTTGATAGAGAAAAAATCAGCATGAATGACAATTATTACATAATAACTAAACTAAAGATTTATCCACATATTAACATTGTCCACAAAGAAAGAAAAAAAGAAGCAAAAAAAGAAAGAAATGACTACTGCTATTATCTTAAATTTAAGGAATAGGTGTGTTGACAAAAGGGAGCAGTTCCTGAACCGGTACGGCTATGTTATAGCCGGGGGATTTTAAGTCGAACATCTCTTATATATCGAATAATATATATTTATACTAATTTATTGCATCAAAAAGAATTATTTAATATTAAATATTTTTAATATATCCCAGTTTATCCTGATTTTTACATAAAAAATGCAACACTTTATGCTACACGTTGAATAGAAAAAAATTCTTTTAATATAAATATCCATGAGTTATATTAAAATACCAACTATATAGCGGAACTTACTATTGGGGTTAATTATACCCTTGCTGCCTAAAAAAGAAAAAAGAGATGAATACTACAGTTGAATCCTTGAAGCGAATAAATTACCGGTTGTTTTTCTCGGTTCTTATCAGCAGATTGTTGCCGATTGTTTATACAACATTACGGATCTCATTTCTGGGGAACCTTCCCGATACCTGGGGATTCAACATTGCATCTCAAATAGCTTGGGTAAACCTAATCTATGAGGTTGTATTCGAAGCTCTTTTATTACCAATATTCCACTTATTAGGAAAAAAATTATCGGATGAGAAGGAGTTTCAGAATAGAGTTCGTACCGGGTTAATTCTCTTTGCAGCTGTCTATGCAGTATTATCAACCCTTATTTCAATATTTGCCTATCCTTTAGTAAGCGGCATGGCCCAACAGCAGGAAATCATACATGCAACTGTGGACTATATACGAATGGAAACAGTAGCAATAATGCTCTCCTCAATTTACCGGTTTGCTATCATTGTTTTCATTGTCCTTCAGCGTGACAAATTAATCTATGTATTATTGACTGTTCAAATGCTATTAACCGTATTGTTCGACTCGCTTTTCATAAGTGAGCTGAATATATCTCTCAATCTAGGAGTAAACGGTGTAGCGCTATCCAATATGATAGTAAATACTGCACTGATTGTATTTTCATTATACTTATTTCAAAGATTAGGGATAAGAGTATTTCGCACTATAAAAGATACTTCTCTTACCTGGATAAAAGAATGGTTCCGGCTGGGATCGTTATCCGGGTTAGAATCATTTGTTCGAAATCTTGCATTTATACTGATGATTTTGAGAATGGTCAATGTTGTCAACCAACAAGGTGTATTTTGGGTAACCAACAACTTCATCTGGGGATGGCTTCTCCTGCCTGTTCTATCATTGGGAGAAATAATAAAACGAGATGCCGCAGAAAATCCAGGTTCAATTGGCTACCTCTCGAAAGGTTTCTTTGCTCTAACAGGCTTATTTATCC
>WJKQ01000043.1 GCA_014728975.1 Candidatus Peregrinibacteria bacterium
GTTTATAACCCGCTTCTTCAATGGCTTTTACAACAAAAGCCAGAGCCGCTTCGTTATCGGCCAGGTTAGGAGCAAATCCGCCTTCATCACCAACCGCGGTCGAAAATCCTTTTTCTTTCAAAAGCCCTTTTAATGTATGAAAAATCTCTGAACCCGTTCGCAAAGCCTCCTTAAAACTCCCGGCCCCGACCGGCATAATCATAAATTCCTGTATATCAAGACCGCTGTCCGCGTGTCTGCCCCCGTTTATAATATTCATCATGGGAACCGGCAAAGTCACCGCATCCGGATTTAAATATTCAAATAAAAATACACCGCGTTCATTCGCGCTCGCCCTCGCCGCCGCCATGGAAATGCCCAAAATCGCGTTAGCACCGAGCTTTCCTTTGTTTTCAGTACCATCAAGCTCGATCATCTTTTTATCGATTGCTTCCTGATCATCACTATCCATTCCGACAATTTCTTTGGCCAAAACCGTGTTTACATTTGAAACGGCATTTAACACACCTTTTCCTTTATACCTTGATTTATCACCGTCTCTGAGTTCAACAGCCTCATATTCTCCGGTGGAAGCACCGCTTGGAACAATAGCCCTGCCAAAAGATTTTTCGGTGGCAAGTTCAACCTCGACGGTAGGATTTCCCCTGGAATCGAGCACCTCCCGCCCATAAATTTTCATAATTTTTGCCATTTCAAAAATGATTATTACTTCAAAAAAATATTATCAATAAAAGAGAAGCCAGTAAAGCTGCCTGCAAAAAAAAAATTAAAAAAATTATGATTTTTTGACGCCGAACTTAGGTATTACTTTATACATCAATCCTACCGCGATAAGGATAGTCAGAATATATACGTAATCCTTGTATTCAGGAACCGGTACATCATCAGAACTATGAAAAATATACCCGGAACCGGCATTACCATATGAGCCATTCTCGTCGGCCCTTGCACCTATTAAAGAGTAATAACCAGAAATAGCTACGGAATGCCCAAATTCATCATTTGAATCCCCATCGTCGGCGGTTATTTTTTGATCTTCAGTAATAGTACCGGACCAACCTCCTCCCCTTTCAAAAATATAAGCCGCTCCAGTAGAGGAAGATTTATGATCGGCACCTGCAATAGCTGTATTTCCATAAATACTTACTGAACGACCCAAGTAGTCTCCGCTGACACCATCACTTGCTGTCAATTTTGCCTGCTGTCCCCAGTTATTTGTACCCCCTTCATCTTTATAAAAGATATAAGCGGAACCGGCGCCCTTAAAACATGCACCAACAAGTGCATAATCTCCTGAAATTGATGCACCGTTACCATCAATGCTATAACTAAAACGATCATTATCGGCAGCATCACTTGCTATTAATTTTGCCTGCTGCCCCCAATTGTCGACACCTCCCTGATCTTTAAAAAAAATATAAGCCGCGCCTGCATTGCTTCCACCTTCATCTTCGAAACCTGCTCCTACAATAATATAATCTCCATCAATTCCTGCTGAAACCCCAAAAATATCTCCTCCTTCGGCATCACCGGCTGTTATTTTTTTTGTCTCGGTCATATCACTCCAGCCACCAACAGGTTTTTTAAATATATATGCAGATCCTGAAGCTGAACCGGCATCATCGTTTCCCGATGCCCCTATAACGACATAATCTCCGGATATTCCAACGGCAGTCCCAAAATTATCATCATTGAGTTTATCACTTGCCGTTAGTATCGCGGTTTCAGTCATATCCGTCCAACCGCTTACAGGTTTTTTAAAAACATACGCTTTACCCTGGCTGCTGTCGTTATTACGAGCTCCTACGACGATAAAGTCACCATCAATATCAACTGATTCACCAAATTCATCATAATTAGCAGCGTCACTTGCTGTTAATTTTGCGACCTGGGACCAGGAAGAACCTGACCTTGAAAAAACATATGCAGCACCTTCATCAATGCCACTTCCATCATTACTGGGAGCACCGCCAACAGCATAATCTCCCGAAATGGATACTGAAGTACCAAAAGCATCATGATCATCAGGATCACCCGCATAAATTTTGTCTTCCTGACTCCAATTTGCGGCAAAAACAACAGTAGGACCAATAAATGCCGAAAATACAACAGCTAACATTATCAAAGTAATAAATTTTTTCATGTTATTTTAATTAAATTTTTTTTATTATACATATTTTTTCATTTATTCAAAATTTTACCGCTTGATAATCCCTCTTGATTTTAGTATTCTTCCAGCACAAAACCTTAACCTTTAAATTCATGAAACTAAAAACGTTGCCATTTGCTCTGGCCCTTGGAATTGTCGGAGCGGTATGTATGCTGATAATCACTTATTATCCATTCATTGCAGAACAAATATCAGGAGTTGCAAAAGGCGAATCAATCAGAAATATGATGGAGGATATTTATCCTTTTTATGAATACGGTAAATGGTACGCGCCTATTACGGGAGCAATGGGAGGCTTTATAGATTTATTCGTGTTCGGAATTTTGACAGGCGGTTTATACAACCTTTTTCTTGGAAAAAAGAAGAAAAAGTAATTTTTAAATTAAGAAAACATGGAAATAAAATGGCACGGAAACACCTGTTTTGAAATAAAAAATAAAGAGAAAAAACTCATAATAAATCCTAAACAACAAGAGGAGAAATCAATGGCGGACGTGGTACTTTCAAGTCTGAATGAAGAACCGGCAGGTGTTGAGGGAGTACAAAAAGTATTCGATTCTCCCGGAGAATACGAAGTAAAAGACATTCCAATAATAGGATTTAAAGCCTGGACAAAGGCAAAGTCTAAAGAAGAAAAAGAAGGCGGGGGAGATACCACCATAATTTTTTATTTTGAAATCAACGGAATCAAATTCTGCCATCTGGGAGAGCTTGGACACACACTTACCGGTGATATGGTAAAAGAGATTGAAGATGTCGATGTATTGATGGTTGACATTGGCGAAAAAAGCAACCTTGATTCAAAAAAAATAATGGATATACTTGAAGCGATTGAACCGAGAGTGGTCATACCAATGGGAGAAGGCGATTTTTCCAGGTCAATAAATGATCTTAGTGTCGACAATATGGAAAAACATGATAAATATACAATAAAATCCCGATCAGACCTTCCGGAAGACAAAAGATTATACGTTCTTCTTAAAAAAGTCTAAAATAGATAAGCAAAAACCTGTCCCCGTAGTTCAATGGATAGAACGAAGGTTTCCTAAACCTTAAATGCAGGTTCGATTCCTGCCGGGGACACCATAAATTATTGGTATGTTTATATCTCCTTGGTTTTTTGCCGTGGGATAACTTTATACATTAATCCAACAGCAATTAATATAGTCAAAAAATAGACGTAATCTGTAAATTCTGGGACAGATGCCATTGAACTTTCGAAAACATAGGCGGAACCTGAGCTTCCTCCGTCATCATCATTATAAGGGGCACCAATAACCGAATAATATCCGGAAATAGATACACCCCTGCCAAAATTATCGCCAGTGGCTGCGTCGCTTGCAGTAATTTTTTGAGTTTCTGTCATATTAGACCAATTACCTCCTTTTTCATATAGATATGCAGCTCCTGTATTGGTTTCATCACCATAAGAACCTGCAATCACTGTACCACCAGAAATAGATACAGAATAACCTAAACGATCACTACCAGCACCGTCACTCGCAGTCAATTTTGCTGTCTCGGTAGAATTGGACCATGCCCCTCCCTTTTCAAATAAGTATATAGCTCCTGTACTGCTTTCATCGCCATAAGCTCCCACTACAGAAGTATCACTATCTATAGATGCAGATATGCCAAAAAAATCACTGCCAGCACCATCACTTGCGGTTAATTTCGCAGATTGAGACCATGTACCGGATCTTTCAAATATGTATGCAGCCCCAGTGTTACTGTTTTTACCACTAGCCCCGATTATTGCAGTTGTACCTGAAATTGATACTGAATAACCAAAAGAATCACCCCCTGTTATATCACTAGATTGAATCATTTGTGTTTCAGTGGAATTACTCCATGAGCCACCTTTTTCAAATATATATGCTGATCCAGCTGCACCTCCACCGGTATCATCTCCAAATGCACCAGCAATTACATAATCACCTGAAATTGACACAGAATTACCGAGCCAATCACTATCAGCCCCATCACTTGCAGTTAATTTTGCTTGTTGTCCCCAATTGTTAGTTCCCCCTTCATTTCTATAAAAAATATACACAGCACCTCTATCTGTACCTGCACCGTCTTCATCTGGTGCTCCAACAGCAATATAATCACCGGAGATAAATACAGATTTTCCAAATTCATCATCAGTTGCTGCATCACTGGCGGTTAATTTTTTTTGTTGTGTCCAACTTGAACCCGATTTAATAAATACATATGCAGCTCCTGTGCTGCTTTCATCGCCATAAGCTCCTACTACTGCATAATTCCCTGAGATTGAGACACGATAACCAAAAAAATCACTACTAGCTGCATCACTAGCGGTTATTTTATCCTGCTGACTCCAGGTTGCCGCAAAAACAGTGGAAGGGCCGATAAATGCAGAAACTACAAACACAATCAATAAAAGAGAAATAACCTTTTGAAATTTTTTCATAATTCTTTCATTTAGAATTTTATTATTTATATATATAGATTTTTAATAAAATCAAGAAAAATTTTAGCTTATTCATAAGTAAAGGTCAAATTAACCATTTTACTTGCTAGACTTAAAACCTTTTTTTATCATAAACAGGACTTTCTAAAATATTATGCCAACATATCACATCCAGACCTACGGCTGTCAGATGAATTATTCCGACTCTGAAAGAATGGAGACCTATCTCCGGGCGCTCGGCTATAAAAAAACCGACAACCAAAAAAAAGCGGATTTGATACTCTTTAACACCTGCAGTATTCGCCAAAAAGCTGAAGACAGGGTATTTGGACAGATGAAGAAAATCGAAAATCTCAAAAAAAATAACCCAAAACTCATGGTGGCAATAACCGGCTGTATGATACGAAATTCAAGTTCCAGATATTCACCTCAAAGAGACAAACTTTTCAACAAAATAAGAGAACTGGATATCGCTTTAAAAACAGAAGATCTCTCTTGTCTTGCTTCTTTGGTCAGGGAAATTAACCCCGATATAAAAATTCCAAAAATCAAAGAAGAAAACCTAAAAGATTATTTTAAAATAAAAGCGGCTCATAACACATTTAATTCAAAAACACAGGCCTTCCTGCCGATTTCAAACGGATGCGACAAATTTTGCACTTACTGCATAGTTCCTTACAGCCGCGGCCGCGAAAAGAGCCGCAAAATCGAGGGAATTTTAAAAGAAGCCGAAGAACTCACCGCAAACGGATACAAAGAAATCACACTTATCGGCCAGACTGTAAATTCATACGGAAAAAGCTGTTACGATAAAGATAATAAAAATTTCGAAAAACTAAAAAACAAGGATCCTTTTGTCTATCTTCTTGAGGAAATGGATAAGCTCCGAAAGAAAGGACTCGAAAGGGTAAGGTTTTCCTCACCGCATCCAATGGATATGTCTGATGAATTGATTGATGCAATGGCAAAACTTAAAACACAAATGCCTTTTCTCCATCTTCCGGTTCAGTCGGGCGATAATAACGTCCTAAAAATAATGAACCGCCCATATACAATTGAACAATACAGAAAAATTATCCATAAATTACGGAAAAAAATTCCTGATATTTCCATAACTACTGATATTATTGTTGGCTTCTGCGGAGAAACCGATAAAGAATTCCAAAATACCTGCGGATTTTTTGAAGAAATGCAGTTTGAACACGCGTATATCGCCCAATATTCGAACCGAAAAGGCACAACCGCGGATCGCTTCATGAATGACGATGTTCCACAAAAAATAAAAAAACTAAGATGGGAAAAATTAAATAACATACTGGAAAACCAATCTAAAAAAGCTCTTAAAAGATTCATCGGTAAAACCTCACATGTACTTGTTGAGGTACAGAAAGGCAAAATCTGCACCGGCAGAAATGAACATTTCAAAACCGTTCAATTTAAAATTTCTAACAAATCAAAAAAAAGATCGGAAAAATATTCGGGCAAAATTCCGGGCAAAATCGTTCCCGTCCTCGTTACCGGCTCAAAGGAATGGATTTTGGAAGGCGAGTTAAGAATATAAGCAAAAAACAAAATTAAATTTTTTATGAAAAAAACTTAAGAATTTCTTAAAACAAACCCCCTTAACCGCATTACATAAACAGATCTCCAGTCCCCGGGGACGATTTATTCACTATCCCCAAAATATGTCAAATTCCAGATATAAATTGAATGTCCCCTAGACATTTTACGAGACATTCTAAAAAATATAAAATCACACGTAAAACATTCTATTTCAACACCGCCTTTATCCTCCTGACTCCACTGGAAGAACTTTTTTCCTTTAGAATTTTAAAATGTCCCAGCTCAGAAGTATCCGAAACATGCGGGCCGCCGCAAATTTCAGTACTGAAAATATTACCTTTTTCAGGATCTCCGATGGTATAAACTTTTACTTTTTCTCCGTATTTTGATTCAAATAATCCCATTGCGCCTTTTTCCTTTGCTTCCTCTACTGTCATTTCTTCACATTTCACCGGCAGATTTTTGCTGATTTGTTCATTTACAATCTTCTCCACCTCCTTCTTTTGCTCGTCTGTTAATTTTTCGGAATGACTGAAATCGAAACGCAGTCTCTCGCAAGTAATATTTGATCCTCTTTGCTCAACATGATCACCCAAAACTTTCCTTAAAGCCTGATGCAGTAAATGTGTGGCGGTATGAAGTTTTGCGGTTTCTTCACTGTAATCAGCAAGGCCCCCGGCAAACTTCTTTTCGGCGCCGGCACGTGAAAGCTCCTGATGCTTGCCGTAATATTCACAAAATTTCTCCATTATAAAATCCTTATCCTTTATCTTATCCTGAATCCAGCCGCTGGCTTCCAACTCCTCTATGGTTGCTTCAACAGGAAAACCGTAAGTGGCAAACATTTCAAAAAAGAAGTCCTCATTAAAAGCATAAATACCCTGGTTTTTCATATGTTCAAGTTTTTCCATTTCCTTTTTCAGAACCGAAAGACCATGCCCCAGAGTTTTTAAAAATTTTGTCTCTTCGGAAACGATCTCTTCAAAAATTCTGTCCTGGTTTTCATAGAGTTCAGTATAAAAATCTCCGTAATCTTTAACGAAAATACCTGCAAGTTTCCTTGCGAAATCTGTTTCGATTCCAATTTTTCTGCCATGTCGGATCGCCCGGCGGATTAGACGCCTGAGTACATACCCCTGATCTGTGTTTGAAGGTGTAACTCCATAAGGATCTCCCAAAATAAAAGTAGCGGACCTTAAATGATCTGCAATAATTCTTTCTGATTCAATATGTTTTTCCTCGGGCTCGCCGTAGCCGCCCAATAAACGGATTTCCTCAATAACTTCCTTAAAAAGTTCAGTTTCAAATGGTGAATTGACTCCGTTTAAAATCGCGAGCACCCTTTCAAATCCCATCCCGGTATCTACATTTCTTTGTTCCAGTGGTTCATACGACCCGTCTTCAGTTTTATTGTACTCCATAAAAACATCATTCCAGATTTCCACCCACCTTTCATCGTCCGGATCAAATTTTTCCGGAGCATCACTTTCGCCTGTCCAATAAAACATTTCTGTATCCGGCCCGCAGGGCCCGGTATGACCGGCCGGCCCCCACCAGTTTTCTTCTTTGGGCAAAAACACTATTCTTTCATCATTAATTCCGAGGCTTTTCCAGACTTCAGCCGACTCAGTGTCTTTTGGAGCATCACTGTCTCCGGCGAAACACGAAATTGCCAGTTTATCATGCGATAATCCAAGCCCTCCATTATCCCTGTTTCGTGTTAAAAAATCATAGCTCATTTTTATTGCCTCTTCTTTAAAATAATCTCCCAAAGACCAATTTCCGAGCATCTCAAAAAAAGTGAGATGACTGCTGTCGCCGACTTCATCAATATCATCGGTACGGATGCATTTTTGAATATCCACAAGTCTTTTTCCTGAAGGATGCGGTTCTCCCATCAAAAAAGGCACCAAAGGATGCATCCCCGCAGTGGAAAAAAGTACGGTCGGATCATTTTCCGGAATAAGGGAAGAACCTTTTATTTCGGCATGATCATAATTATTCACAAAAAAATCGATATACAGTTGCCTTAATTTTCGAGCGGTCATGTTTAACCTTTAAACAGTGCGTCCATTCTACGAAAAAACACTTTAACTTACAAGTAATGTATGACATATTTAGTACTGTAAAATTTCATTAAGATTCTAAAAATGGGGAAAAAAGCAAATGCCAAGAAAAAAAGGCGAGAATTAAAAGAAAAAAAAGAGAAAGAGGAGAAAAAAAGTTTGTTTAAAAAACTTTTTAAAAACAAATCCAAAAAAGAAACTAAAAAAAGAACGAAGAAACCTAAAGAAAAAAAAGAAAAAAAACTCAAGCTTAATAAAAAGAAAATATTTGGAGGAGTGTTTGCGTTAATCATGCTTGCCATTTTAATATCTGTTGGATATTTGCTTTTTAAAAGAGCGTTTAGACCCGAACCCATCGCCAGATTTCTTCCTGAAAAAAATACAATCGCATTTATTGAAATCAACAGCAATTTTAACCATAATCAACTGACAAAAACTTTTGATCTTTTACAAAATCATCCAGATTATTCAAAAGAAAAAATGATCCGGTTCATCGAAGAAAAATTTAAAGTCAGCTTTGACGCAGAAATCAAAAGTTGGATAGGCAGAGAAGTGGGAATTGCTGTAATTAACTCTCCAAAAAGAGAGGGGATAGTGGAAACAATCTATTTCGCTGAAACTTACAGCAAAAATAATGCACGTGAATTTATAAAATCAAAATCTTCAGAATCAAGATATCTCGGATACGACATATTTATTTCCACGAATGGCCAGGCCTTTGCTTTTATCGATGATTATCTTTTTATGGGGTACAACGATAAAATCATTAAAGAATTGATCGATTTTCAGGAATCCTCAAAACCAGACCTTTATTCCTCCCGGGAATACTCAAAAATAAACGATAATCTTCCTTTAAATAAAGTCGCCTTTTTATACCTGAATTTAAATCATGTTAACGATGAAGTCTTTAAAGCTTTTCCTTTTCTTTCCGAAAAAGGACTGTCTTCGGAAAACATAAATCCCTTTATAAATATTTTTAAAGCTGAAGGAATGGCGCTCGTTGCCATGGATAATAAATTTGCCATACAGAGTTTCACAAGCATTGATCCGGAAATACTCAAAGAAAGTGAATTTATATCATTCAAAGAAAAATACACAGCCGATCTTACGGGATATATTACTGAAGATGCTCTTGCCTTTTGGGGAGGAGTAAATCTTGATTTTCAGATAAAAAGAATTATAGAAATACTGGCAGGCGGAGATAGTAATACTCTCGAAATTTTTGAAGCTTTTTTACAAAACAATACTCTGAAATATTTTGGTCCTGAGATAAATTTTAAAAAAGACATCCTTTCCCTTTTTCAGAATGAATTTGCACTGGCACTTGAACCGAAAGAAGATCAGATCGTTTATAAATTATTGATAGAATTGGAAGATCCAAAAACGCAGGCGGTAAAGCTTCATGAAATAGCTGATAACTTTGCGGAGATAAGTGCCGTGTTTGAGCCGAAGGTTGTAGAACATACTCTTGAGGACGGAACAGTAACCCAGGAAATAGTTGCTTCCCCGGAAGTCATTATACGTAAAGAAAGTATGTACGACGAAACTACAATTTACGAAATGCAGATGGGAAAACAAAATTGGGGAATATACTATGCAGTAATAGGTGACATAGCCGTAATATCCACGGATATTGAAGGTGTCAAAAACGCAGTCGATTCCAAAAATTCCAAAATAATAAGCCTGAAAACCTCGAAAAAATACAACGATCTGATAAAACCAATACTGCACAGCTCTGACGAAATAGCATATTTTAATACCGGCGGGCTTCTGCCTCCGCTTTTTGAAGCAGAAGAAATCCCTGTATTCCTTAAACCCGTTTCATGTTTCAGCACTGGAAAAAATTACTTTAATGACGGAATAATTACGATTAATTACTTGCGCATCAAGTAAAATATGCCAAAGAAATTAAAGGATTTAAAAATAGACCCCAAATCAAAGAAAATAAATCTTCAGGGGAAAGATTCAAAGAAAAAAAAACCTATAGAAAAAGAGGAGAATATTCTTTATAAGCAAAAATCCCCCATTAAAGAAGTCAGAGATATAAATGGTGGAAAAGAAGGGGGATACTTATACATAAAAGGTAAAAATTTCAAACCTCCGAAATTTCTTGGAAACCTTCTTAAGATCGGATTAATCGGATTTTTGATAATCATGTTAATTAACGCTGTAAATGTTTATTTTATCGGAAAAGGAATAGAAAAGGATATTTCAGAAACTGCATATGAAGGCTATAACTTTTTATTGGACGCGGGGAAAAGTGCAACTAAAATTCAGTTTGAAAACGCCCTTACGGAATTCAACAAAGCTTTGAAAAATTTTGAACGGGCTGAAGAGGAATTATGGTTTATCAACACGGATTACACTTTTTACAGCAAATCCAGCGACATTGAAAAAGCGGTTATCGCACTTCTGGAGGGGGGAAAATATTTTGCCACGGCAGGAAAATATTTTTTGGAAGCAGTTGAAGAATTTAATAAAATCCCAATATATTTTGTCTCAAAAAATATTCCGACAAATAAGGAGAACGTGTCAATAACAGATACTTTAAAAGCCGGATTGGAAAAAACCGATCTCGCAATTGAACAAATCTCCCTTGCGGCAGAGGAA
>WJKQ01000044.1 GCA_014728975.1 Candidatus Peregrinibacteria bacterium
ATATTGATATAGTTCTTTTTTTAATTTTTTAACGTCGTCTCCTTCTGCTTTGGCAAACTTTTCAATGGATTTTGCAATCATTTGGTCTTTGCCTCCTCTGCTTTTCATTTCCCTAAGGATGCTTTTACCATTCGATGTTTCCATAAATTTATTAACCTCTTCCTGCAGACGTTCCGGTTTTGCCTTTTCATGTTCCTTAAAAACGCTGTAAAGATTTGAAGGTGTTTGTACTTTATCTGTATCCGTAAATCTTGTTATTCCCCCAAGTTTTAGTGCATCCACAAGTTTATCAGCTTTTTGTGAAGGAGCTGTTCGTAAATTTGTCCACACCTGACCCAACTGTTCCAATGTATAGGTGTCTTCGTTTTCTCCAACCTTGATGGGAACAAGAGGTACGTGTTTAAGAGGAAGTGTTCCAATAAATTTACCGGCATCTTTGATATAACCACGTAGTGCATCCGTTATAGGAGCGGCAACAGTTTTGCTTGCCGCTCCAAAAACTCCCAGCCAGACAACTGCAATCGTACCAAGAGAAACAATCAAATCCTGTAGGGTATTTAAACCCACTACCGGAATTCCATTTGAAATGTCAAAACTTAACGCACTTGTGTTGTCAAACTGATTGAGTCCACTAATAGCGTTTAGCATTATCCATCCGACACTCATAGCCAAAGCGATGGTTAATGGTGCTATGGCATTCTGGACAAATTTACTTGTAAGGTCACCAAATCCACTAATTTTTTCCTTTACAACCGGTATGGCCATTCCCAAAACAAGTACCGGTGAAATCGCTATGGCAAGCCATAATACAACCAGCCTTGCCAGTAAAACTATGAATAACGCAATAAAAGATACAAGATAGATCAAATAAAGTAACGTTGAAAGCACTGTGTTTGTGAAAAGTTTTTCTATATTGTCCACGTTGATTTCTATATCGCTATATACAAGTATCTGGCTCATGTTTAAGGCCATAGCAAGTGCTGCGTTTTTGGAGTCGTATCTATTTAAAAAGTTACTTCCGGTGCTTGTCAATTCGAGTCCGTTGCATATTCTGCCTCTTTTAGCGTTTTCAATATCCTGCCTGAACTGTTCTTTCTGGGATTCCGATAAGGTACTGTCTTCTCCGGTTACTTTCCTTTCCACAACTTCTTTTGTGTCGCTTGCCTTTATTTTAAATCCGCCTCTCTCCGCGTATCTTTGTCCAATAATTCTATAAATTGCATTTTCCCCCTCTTCCTGTAATTCTTCATGGGTAATTTTTTCGCTTAGTTTTACACCCTGAATTAATTTACAAAATCTGGACACTTTATTTTTATCCTCAATATCGTCTTTACCAATAATTATTGCCATTTCTTCACTCACCTGTGAGGGAAGGGCAAATACCGATGTTGTTAAAATATTAATAGCGTCGAGAAAAATTTTTATTCCAAAAAATGAAAAATTTACTGCGATTATTCCTATTATCAGCTTTGGGAGTATAGCTTTTAATGAATATGAACTGTTTTCGTCTCCGATTCCCAAAATATTATAAAGAGCAATACCCACAAGAGCTACTACAAAAAGGATGTTTACTATATTTCTTATGGGAATCCAAATATCACGAAGATAAGCTTCCATTCCGCTTCCAAAAAGCAGATCATTTTGCATTAATCCTCCGATCATAACCAGAATCGGCCAGATAAGGCGGTTTAGAAATCTTTGGATTGCCACGAGAACATTAACAAATTGCAAAGTGCTTTCTTCTGCCGGAGTTGAAGTTTCCGGTATTTCGCCTTCTGCGGGAGGTTGAGCCCCTGCGGGTCCTTCTTCAGTGTCTGCGTTATTTCCATCGACATCCTGCGCAAAAGCCGTAGGTGGTGTGCTTTCTATAAAATTATTGATTGCCGCAGGTACATTGCTGATCACAAAAAGTGACAGAAGTACTGCCAGAATTATTTTTGTTGCTCTTTTTTTTGTTTTTGTATTTGTCATTTATAAAAGGAATTTAATAATTCCCAAAATATGTGCGGTTGCCGATTCTCCACCTACGGAGAAGATTAATCCTCCTCCGGCCACAGAACCGCCCGTAATTTTTAATGCACGTTTTGCTATTTTCCAACCGCGGCTTCCTTCCGGAGTTGGAGCGATAGCCGGGGAAGTTCCCATTGCAGGTAATCGTTTAGCCGCAGCTCTGCCTCTTAGGGGTCCTCCAAATGTAAGCCCGGTACTCTCTGCCGATCTTATATTTTTATCAGCGGTTTTTCTTTTTCTTTGTCCTGGTTTTGTTGGTGAAACCGTTTTTGGCATTAAGTCTTTTTAGGTTTGGTCGGTGGGATTTGTCCCCTTGCCCGTTCAACAGTATTATTGTAATTTTGAATGACCTGAGTCCCCCCGATTCCCAAAGTCATGAAAGCTTTCGCAAACTCTTTAAAATTTCTGTCTTTGGTAGGAAATCCAGAAACCTCGTAGCCTTTTTCGGTTTTTTGAAAATTTTCCAATAATTCTTTATATCCGCTTTTTTCAGGTTTTTTTGCTTCTTTCTTTAGCCATTTAACAAATTCTGATATTTTTAATTTTTCAGGTCTGATTTTTTCATCTTCTATCATACTTTTTCGTCCAATATAGTCGGCAAGCGCTTTCGCTCCCTTAAAATTGTTTCCTTCAAAAAATTCTTTCCAACCGGGGTTTATGCTGATTCCCTCGTAGAGTTCTTTTTGTGCTTTTGCCTTTTTTTCCATGTCTCTTTCAGATTTTCCTTTTACAAAATCCTCCCATCTCAGTTTTCCCTCCGCGGATTTTGCCAATCCGTAAACCGCACCTGCTCCCCATATATTGTGGTTTGTTGCTATGTTTTCAAGGGCTTTCCCGGGTTTTTTCCATGCTCCTCCAACAAATAAGCCCGAAATTACGTTTCCAGCCACCGTTAAACCCGCGGCAAGCTTCGCGATGAAAATTAAGATATTTTTATAAGTAAGCATTTCGCCCGCTTTATTTTTTGCTCCGTAGGTTGGCTTTAGCTTCATTGCCTGTTTGGTGAAATCATGTTGGGCTTTATATTTAACCGCATATTCTTTAATTTTATCCGGACTAAATCCTTTAAATTTCTTTTTAAATTCCGTTCTGACAATTTCTTCCATTTCTATAGGGCTGAAGACGCCCATTTTATTTCCTTCTTCAAGAAACTTTATTGTTTTTTCCAAACTTAATGCGTTTTTTGAAATATGGGTCTTTGCCAGTTCAACTCTGTCCACTGATTTCATGAATGTCATTATCATCCATGTAAAAGGCATTAATTCATGTTCATAGTTTTCCATGTCCTTTGATAATTGGTTTCTGACAGCATCAAAAGCCGGTCCTTTTCCGGTTGATACCGCCCTTTCGCCTCCCTTTTCAGTCTTTTTGGACATTCCCAGCACCCATCTTAACGCGTTTTTCAGTCCTTCATTTTCTTTTTTGAATAGTAATTTAGAAACCAGGCTTGCGTTTATCATGCTGTCCCGCATTTTAATTACGACTTCTTTCGTAAGTTTTCCTCTTTCTGTTCCCTGGCTGATTTTTCTAAGATATGCTTCTGCAAATTCCGCGGTCTGTTTCATTTTGTCTTCGTAAGGCATTGTTCTTTTGTTAAGCTCCTCGTTAAATTCTCTTAAACTTACAGTTATCGGTTTTTCTCTCATTTCAAATATAGTATTTTCCCATGCTCTTTCAGCTTCATTGATATGCCTTGCGAAAGACTCCATCATTGCAGATCTTATAAAATCTTCTCTTTCGGATGTCTGTGAGGGTGTTATTTCTTTAACTGCTTCTATTAATTTTCTTTTTGCCTCTTTTGCCTGTTGTTTTTGTCTTTTTTTACTGGCTCTTAAAATATCCCATTTTGTTTCAGCATATTTTTCTTTTTCTACTGGTTTTTCTAATTTTTCCGTTTTTAATGGTTTTCTGTTTTTGTGCATATATTATTAAATTTTAAATAGTCTTGAAAAAACATCGCTTAATGATTCTGCCTGACCTTCCAATTCAGGAATTTTTTCCAGCAAAAATTCACGAACTTCACCAGGATTTTGGTTATAGAGTTCGATAGGAATATCCATAAGTAAATCCCCTTTTACACGAATATTTAGAGTTCTTATAATCGGAGGATCATAAACGATCCAGAAAGCTGTTATCCGATTATACGGATATTTTCTTTCCCCGACTTTTATTCCAATGTCTGAAACCGCCACTTCAACAACTTTTGGGTTTTCCCGATTTATAATGTAATAAGTGGCTGCGAATACAATAATAGCAAGAGAAAATGTCCATGCGTTGTATAAAATGCCGATTATTACAGCCGCGATCAAGGATGAAAATGTAAATATTTTCCAGATTTTTCCTTTTTGATATCTGATTATTTCTGGCGCAATCCAGGAAATTACCGCTTTATCAAATGCGGAAAGTGATTTTCTCACTTCTTTTATTTTTTTATTTTTATTTTTTATTTTTTTTAACATAGCTTTTCTTTAATCTAAATATTTTAGCACAAAAATGCCTTTTTTTAAAGTGCAAATAAGGTAATTTCAGCTTTAACCGAAAGCAGAAATGTTATTTTGGAGTGTATGGGATCAGTCCCATAAATCTTGCGTTTTTTATGGCTTTGGCAAGCTTTTTTTGGTGCTTAAGGCAGGTACCGCTATAATATTTTGGAACTATTTTAGTATAGCGTGTTAAAAAATTTTCCAAAAGTTTTGTGTTTTTATAGTCAATATATCTAATATTGCTTTTACAAAAGTGACATTGGCGATTGCTGTATGTTGGCATTTTTCAAAAAGTTATTAGTATTTAATTAAAAAATATTTTCTCCTTCATTTTCTGAGCTTTCCTCTTTTTCAGGATTGGCTGATAACATCTCTGCTGTTTCCTCTTCAGATTGTTTTCGTTTTTCAAGCATAATCATGTCGTGGAGAACAACTTCAGTTCTAAAACGTTTTTCACCATTTTCATTCTCCCAACTTCTTGTTTTTAGATATCCCTCAAGATAAACCAGTTTTCCTTTTTTTAAGTATTTTTGGCATATTTCCGCCAGCTTTGCCCAGGCCACAATTTCATGAAATTCTGTGGATTTTTTATTTTCGCCCTCGCTGGTCATCCATTCTCTGTTTGTAGCTATTCCAAATGTTGTTATTGATTGTCCGCTTTGAGTTTCTTTTGTTTCAGGATCTCTAGTAAGATTTCCTATCAAAATTACTTTATTTACTGATCTCATATTTATTTGTTAATTATAAAGAGATATCAGGGTCATTAATAATACTTTTTAACTTCTCATCAACTTCGCTTAATTTTGATTTTGACAGTTCTTCTTTTTTGGATTTTTCTTCTTCTGTTTCTTCCTTCTTTTCAGGTTTTTCTTCCGCTGGTTTTTCTTCCGCTGATTTCTCTTTTTCGGGTTTCTCTTTTGGTTCTTTCTGTATTTCAGTTTTTTCTTTTTTGATAATTTTCTTTTTTTGCGGCTTTTTGAAAACTGTCGGCGCTTTTTCTTTTTTTCTTTTCTCCTCTTTTTCGGCTTCTTCTTCATATTCTTCCAATGATTTTATTTCATAATTTGGCGGCGTTTTAATAATTAAATACCGAAGTACTTGAGGATTGATATTTAGTGATTTTTCCAATTTTTCCAATTTTTTCGGTTCCATTGAAAAATTTAATACAACGTAGAATCCCTGTTCTTCTTTTCTTATTCTATACGCGAGGTCTTTTATACCCCACGCATCTTCGTGAATAATTTCCCCGTTATTGGAAGTAATAATATTTTTTATCTCATCAATTTCTTTATTCGTTAATTCTTCTCCGAGGTCAGCCCTTAGAAGAATCATTATTTCGTAATTGAAATTATTTTCATTTTCCATATTTCTTTGGATTAGGACCTGACGGTCTTTAGCCCTATATTTAAAGAATACAGAGCAGAAATTAATATTAGGCAGAGGGACTTTAACAAAATGCCAAAATTATTGCAATGGCAAAACACAATTTTTTCATTCTTCTGTCAACTTTTTTATTTTATATCATTTTTTATTCTTAAAAGAACAAATTTGACAATTATGCCTTTTTTATGCTGTCATCTGAGGTTTCTAAATAAATTTTTTATTCTTAGGACTATATTTTCGTACCTTTGTCAACTTTTGCCTCTTGCACGACTTTCATCAATTAATTCATACTATATAAAGGTGTTATTTTATTGATTTTAAAATAATCATCTGATAGATTTCTGAAAAATAAAGATAAGTTAAGAGAAATTTGTTAATTTCCTTTAATGGAAGTGACCGAAAACATATTACAGGTAAATAAATTCGCGAGAAGAAACCGTCATCTTCGTATCTTCTCACGACGAAATCTTTTTAAGATTCATGCTCTGGATTTTCTGAAATTTTTTATTAAGCCCATAAAACTGCTTGGAAGAGTTCCTCTTTTTGAAAAAATCTGGAGTTTTCTGGTTTCCACCAAATTGTCCATATTGGAACTTGTTCCTGCCGCTCCGCAGAAAAGACTTGTTTTCCAGGGAGTTTTAATAGCAGGGACAACTTTATTTGTTACTTCGATTACTCCGGGTGGTACTTTGACGGCGGCTTCGATGAATTATTCTCATGAATATATAAGTTCATATTCTTTACCAGGAGATATTCTGGTTTCAGATGAAGAAGGTTATCTAATCAAGATCAATCCGCAAACAGATGACTCAAGCAGAGTCGGCTTAACAGACTACGCCGTACATACAATTGAATCAGGAGAATCTCTTTCTCTTATTGCTTCAAGGTACAGTGTTAGCGTTGAAACGATTATGTGGGAAAATAATTTACGGAACGCAAATTCTATAAGGACAGGCCAAAAACTTCTTATACCGCCTGTAGATGGTATAAGCTACAAAGTTGTCAGTGGAGATTCTTTAGGAAAAATAGCAAAGAAGTATGATGTTTCTGCGGATGCGATCATTGCACAAAATGGCCTTGAGAACGAAGAACTTTACAAAGGGCAAACTTTATTTTTACCCGGAACAAAGCCTATTACTCCTGTAAATGTTGCTTCCGCTGATGCAAGAGCTTCTTCAACAACACGATCAAGATCTGTCAGTTATACAAGTGCTCCGGCCGCTACGACTTCACCCTCTTTCGGTAAAATATTTATATATCCTACCAGAGGTAAAATTACTCAGGGATACCATGCGGGGCACTATGCGATAGATATTGCTGACAACAGCAGGCCTCCTGTTTGGGCCTCAGGTGCGGGTACTGTAACAAAAGCTTCGAGCGGGACATGGGGTGGTGGATATGGTAATCATGTGATAATTGACCACGGAGGCGGACTTCAATCACTTTATGCTCATCTGGACACTGTAAATGTTTATGAAGGCCAGTGGGTAAGCCAGGGAGATGTACTTGGTATTATGGGTAATACAGGACGTGTTTACGGTGTGACCGGTATTCACCTACACTGGGAAGTTATTCAGGATGGTGTAAAACAATATCCTGGAAATTACTATTAATACAGAATGTGCTTTTTCTGACCGATATTTTTAGGTTTATTTGGTATTTGCCGCGCAATGCGGCTATTTTGCTAATAAAACTTTATCAAAAAACTCTTTCGCCGGATCACGGTTTTATTAGAATTCTTTTCCCAAACGGTTATTGTAAATTTACTCCAACCTGCTCAACTTATGCTATTGAAAGTCTGAAAAAACATGGCTTCTTGAAAGGCAGTGGAAAAGCTATAATAAGAGTTTTCAAATGTAATCCATGGTCGGATGGTGGAGAAGATTTGCCATGATCAATATTTCTTGACTTTATTTCTTATATAATTAAAATCCATCTCTGGCGGGATAATGTTTTATAACAGGTTATCCAATGTCAATTAATAGTGCCCTAATAAGTGTGTCTGATAAAACGGGCATTGTTGAATTTGTAAAAAAACTTTCAGAAAAAGGCATAGAAATTATTTCTACGGGAGGAACCGCCAGAGTTTTAAAAAAAGCCGGTATAAAAGTGAAAAACGTTTCTGACTACACAGAATATCCTGAAATGATGGATGGAAGGGTTAAAACATTACATCCCCGTATACATGGAGGTCTTTTGGCTTTAAGAGATAATGCCAGGCATATACAAGAAGCCAAAGAAAATTCCATAAAAATGATTGATCTTCTTGTGGTCAATCTTTATCCGTTCCAAAAAATAGTAAAAAAGGAAAGTGTAAAGGAAGAAGAAATTATAGAAAATATTGATATTGGAGGCCCCGCAATGGTCAGGAGTGCTGCAAAAAATTACCAATTTGTTACTGTGGTTACAAGTTCTGATGATTATCTGAAAGTTAGTGAGGAAATAATATCAAGGGGTGATACAACATTGGAAACACGCAAAAAGCTGGCCAGAAAAGCTTTCACTCTAACATATATGTATGACGAAGCTATTGAAAGGTACCTTAGAAAACAGGTCGGCGATCCGGAGCTTTTAAATCTTCATTATGAAAAAGTGGGAAGTTTGAGATACGGAGAAAATCCATATCAAAAAGCGGCATTCTTCAGAAATCCAAACAATACGGATTCAAATATTACAAATTCCAAAGTTTTGCATGGTAAGAAAATGTCGTTCAATAATATTGTTGACGGTGACAGTGCCCTTGAACTGGTGAAAGAATTTAAAGACCCAACTGCCGTCTTTGTAAAGCATAATAATCCATGCGGTGTTGCAAGTTCAAAAAATATTGAAGATGCTTTTATAAATGCTTACAAGGTAGATCCTATGGCTGCTTTCGGCTGTATAATCGCTGTAAATCGGGAGATCAATGAAGCTGTCGTCGATCACATGAAATTTGAAAAAATGTTTGTTGAGATGATTATCGCACCAAGTTTTGATAAAAAAGCTCTCAAGAGATTGATGACCAGAAAAAATTTAAGAATTATTGAAACCGGAATGTTAAAACTGGATATGTTTAAGACGGATATAAAGAAGGTTGCGGGAGGTATTTTGATTCAAACCAAAGACACCTATCAGTTGAAACCTGAAGATCTAAATGTTGTTACCAAAAAATCCCCCACTGAAAAGGAAATAAATGCGATCCTTTTTGCAAATAAAGTCGTGAAGCATGTAATGTCAAATGCTGTTGTCATGGTTAAAGATACGGTAGTCACTGCTGTAGGAGCAGGTCAAATGTCCCGCGTTGACAGCGTAAAAATTGCAGGAATAAAAGGGAGGGAAAGGATAGAGGGATCGGTTATGGCTTCAGATGCTTTTTTTCCTTTTCCGGACGCAATGGAGGAAGCCGTTGTTCTTGGAGTAAAAGCAATCAGTCAGCCGGGTGGTTCTGTAAATGACGAAAAAGTTATAAAAAGAGCCGACGAACTTGGAATAAGTATGGTTTTTACCGGTAGAAGGTATTTCAGGCATTAAAAGAAAAAGCCCCTTTTGTGAGGCTCTTTCTTTTTAGAATTGTCTAAAACTGTACATCTTCCTTTAAAAAGTCTTTCTCAGAAAAAACTGATTCTTCTTTTATGAAATTTACATCTTCCATAACAGTATCAAGATTCCCTTCAATGAAATTTACATCTTCCATAACAGTATCAAGATTCCCTTCAATGAAATTTACGTCTTCTTTAAGCTCATTAATTTCATCTTTTAGCATGTCGATATCTTCCATTAATTCACCGGTTTCGAGTTGTACTTTCCTTTCTGCCGTATCTTCCATTACAACATCTTCAGCGGATCTTGTACGGATAAATCCTTTAAAATATCCGCTCCCCGCAAGAAAATATGCCGCTATGGCAACACCTATCACAACAATTAATCCCACAATTGCAAGGATTAATCCTTTTTTGGATTTTTTTTGCTGTTTTTGAGGATTTTTCATTTCTTCCATAATTTTTGGTTATAAAATTTATAATTAATTTTCTTCATCTATTATTTCAATAAGCTTTGGTTCTGAATATTTTTCTATCCGGGCCTCTTCGCTGGCTCCTTTGTAAGTCATTCCTTTAAAATATGAGCTGTTTGCAAAAAAATAAACTGCTACCGCCAAAATTATTAGAGCCATGAATATAAGGATAATTTTAAGTTCTGTATGATTATTGTATATTTTTTTTGCTTTTTTGGTTTTTTTTGTTTTCACAGAAATAATATCTTAAATTTTTATTTTTTATTTTGGAACTATATTTATTATACAATCTTTTGGCGTGTTTGGCAACTGTTTGACGCATTTTTATTGTGATAATATTTGCCATATGGAATTTTCTGATTCATTAATTTTGGGAATTTTGCAGGGTATTACTGAATTTTTACCTGTATCTTCCAGTGGTCATCTTGTGCTTGGAGAATATTATCTGGGTCTGAATGTGGAAACTCTGAAAAGTTTTGATGTTGTGGTGCATTTGGGAACTTTGTTAGCTATTTTAGTTTATTTTAAGAAAGACGTATGGGAAATTTTGAAAGCTTTGGGACGTCTTTTTTGTCGAAAATTTGAGAAAAAAGATCCTTACCTGAAACTTATTTTATTTATTGTTATCGGAACCGTTCCCGCTGTTATTTTCGCTATTTTGGGTGAAAAATGGATAGATAATACTTTCAGGAATGTAAAAGCGGTAGGTATTTGGATGTTTATTGTTGGAATAATTTATTTAATTGGGGAATTTGCTTACAAACGAAGAAAAAATCATAAAATGAATTATCGAAAAGCTTTTGTAATAGGCATGGTTCAGGCTCTAGCACTTATCCCCGGAGTTTCGAGATCCGGCTCCACAATAACTGCGGGACTGTTTCAGGGAATAGAGCGCAGTTCAGCCGCCAGGTTCTCATTTTTACTTGGAATTCCAGCCATAGTTGGAGCCGGACTTTTTACGGCTGTAAATTTACCTGAAAATGGTATCGAAATTTCAATTATTCCTCTTTTTACAGGTTTTTTCACTTCTTTCATTTTTGGTCTGTTAAGTGTGGCTTTTTTAATGCGGTTTTTAAAGAGAAATTCTTTAATTGTATTCTCAATTTATCTTATCGCTTTAGGTATAAGTGTTTTTGTTTAAATTTTGTAGACAAAATGTTTTTTTCTTTGTATGATAGCTAAAAGTACTAAATTTTTGGCTTATGCCCGATATAAGGGGTTACAAAATTGCTACTCTTGGAAGCCATACTGCACTTCAGATACTTAAAGGGGCGAAAGATGAGGGGTTTTCCACTATATGCGTATGTGAAAAAAATAATTCCAGACCTTACGAAAGCTATGGAGTAGCTGACCAAATTATTAAAATCGATTCTTTCAAAAATTATTTTGATATTGAGCAAGAGTTAATCGATCAAAATGCAATAATTATTCCACATGGGTCTTTTGTAGCTTATATAGGTGCAAAAAAAGTGATGGATATTAAAGCTATGCATTATGGAACAAAAGGTATTCTGGAATGGGAATCCGATCGAAAAATGGAAAGAAAATGGCTGATTGACGCAGGAGTCAGATGCCCAAAAATTTTTAATAATCCCGATGAAATAGATCGGCCGGTTATAGTAAAATTTCATGGGGCACGCGGTGGAAAAGGATATTTTTTGGCCAATTCGCCTCAAGAATTTTATCAAAGATACAATGAGTATGATGGCGGCGAAGGGAAATCTTTTGTTATTCAGGAATATATAGTCGGTGTACCGATTTATTCACATTATTTTTACAGCAGATTGACAGGTGAACTTGAAGTTATGGGTTTCGACAAACGATATGAATCCAACGCGGATTCAATAGGACGTGTAGCGGCAAAAGATCAGGTGGATGTCGGCATTCGAACAACTTATACGATTACCGGTAATGTTCCGATTGTCCTTAGGGAATCTTTGCTTCCCGGGATTTTTAATTTGGGTGAAAAAGTTGTTGAATCTTCCAAAAATCTTGTTGATAAAGGCCTTTTTGGGCCTTTCTGCCTTGAAGGAGTTATTGATCCCGATCTTCATTATTATGTTTTTGAAATCTCTGCTAGAATTGTTGCCGGAACGAATCCTTATATTCACGGTTCGCCGTATACCTGGCTTAGGTATGATGAACCGATGAGTACCGGACGAAGGATCGCAAGAGATATTAAAATGGCAATTGAACAGAATAAATTGGAAAAAGTACTTGGTTAACTTCATTTAATATGAATTATGAGGAAGCTCACATTATTATGAAGGAGAACTTGAAAAACAGAAATTTGCGCAGTCATAGTTACGCTGTAGAATCCGCAATGCGCGCCTACGCCCGTAAATTCGGAGACGATGAAGAAAAATGGGCAGCTGCAGGAATTCTTCATGATTTTGATTATGAGAAATGGCCCGAGGAACATCCAACAAGAGGGAAGGATCTTCTTGAAGAAATGAATGTTCCCGAAGAAATTGTCCAGGCGATCCAGGAACATGGCGAAATTCCCGCGGAAAGTAAAATGGGAAAAGCACTTAAAGCTGTTGACCGGTTAAGCGGGCTTATTGTGGCATGCGCACTTGTGAGGCCCGATAAAAAACTTCAAAGCGTTGAGGTAAAATCCGTTCTCAAAAAAATGAAAGATAAAAGTTTTGCGGCGCAAATTGATCGGGATGATCTTAGGAAATGTTCGGATGATCTTGGAGTTCCGTTTGAAGAACATGTTGATATAGTTTTAGTATCAATGAAAAATATTTCTGATAAATTGGGCTTATGATTAATCAGAACAAAATAAAAAAGATTCTCAAAAATTATGATCCAAAAGATCTGTCCATCGGTGTTTTGGGAGGACATAGCGCTTTAGATGTATGCGAAGGCGCCAAGAAATACGGTTTTCGAACGGTAGCTGTTTGTCAGAAAGGTCGGGATAAAACATATTCAAAATATTTTAAAACGCGCAAAGCACAATGGGCGCCTGAAGGTGAGCTCGGATGTGTTGATGAGATTATCATGGTTGATAAGTTTTCGGATGTCGTGAAGCCCGCTATTCAGGAAAAGTTGAGGGAATTAAATACCATTTTTATTCATAATCGATATTTCTGGGTATATTTTAAAGATTTTGATGATATTGAGAAAAGGTTTGAGGTTCCGATTTATGGTTTGAGACAGGGCGTGAAACTTGAGGAACGGGATCAGCCGAATAATCAGTATGTTTTGCTTCAGAAGGCCGGCATTCGTATTCCAAAAATTATCAGGGAGGGAGACAGCGGGATGTCGGAGAAGAAGTTGAAGGAGGCTTTGGATCGTCATTTTGTGAAAGAAAACGGTATGCCTTTGATCGTGAAAGTAAATGAGGCAATACGCGAATATGAGAGGGCCTTTTTTGTGATTACAAATGAGATGGATTATTTCCGGATTGGAAGAAATATGATTGAAGAAGGAAAAATTAAGAAAAAAAATCTCGATGATGCTTTGATTGAGGAATTTGTGATTGGAGCACAGATTAATTTTAATTATTTTTATTCAAATCTGACCGGAGAGTTGGAGCTTATGGGAACAGATACGAGGCGACAGACAAGTCTTGATGGATTTTTGAGGCTGGACGCGGTTACACAGACTGAATTGATCCGCTCCGGATATAAACCTTCCA
Source organism: Candidatus Peregrinibacteria bacterium (assembly GCA_014728975.1). Lineage (GTDB taxonomy): Bacteria > Patescibacteriota > Gracilibacteria > UBA1369 > LOWO2-01-FULL-3 > WJKQ01. The sequence continues at coordinate 13,514 of WJKQ01000044.1, forward strand.
TGATTGAGACAGGTCATATTGCTTGCACGACAAAAGAATCCATTTTAGAGAAAGCTTTTACAGCGGGTGAAAAATTTGTGAAGACTTTGAAGAAAGAAGTACCGCCCGGAATGATAGGCCCTTTCGCTTTGCAGGGAGCGATTTCCGCAGAAAAAGGGAAAGAAGATTTTGTAGTTTTTGATGTGAGTATGAGGATTCCGGGTTCGCCGGGAACAAGATTTACGCCTTTGACTGCGTATCTTTATGGTGAGCCGATGAGTTATGGTGAAAGAATCGCGATGGAAATAAAGATGGCGGAAGAGATGGGGAAGCTGGAAGCTTTATTGACTTAACTCAAAAAATCATTTCTTGACGATTTCCAGAGTGCCTTTTTTGTGTTTAATGACGGCGCGGATTGTCGCTGTTAAAAGGGCAAGGTGCGTTGCTAAGACTACTGTGTAGGTGGCAATGTCGGCGACTTGCTGGCCGAAGTATTCGACTAAAAGAGGGATTGTGAAGATGTGGATGAATAAAATGACTCCTGTAAGTTTGATGTGGACAGGTTTGTAGAAGCCTTTGGCGTTGATCCAGAAATATGACGCGAGTGCGAGTCTGGTTACACGATGGGCTGCGATTAGTGAAAATATTATCAGATCTATATAGCCGATAATTACAAATGTTATTACTATCGCCGCTATCAGGATATTGTCCGCCATCATATCCAGAAAAACACCAGTTTTTGTTTCTTGCTTGAATTTTCTTGCAAGATAACCGTCGAGAACATCGAGAGAAAGTGTAAGAAGACTTAGAATCAGCGCTAAAATATTCTCTCCAATTACAAAAAAATAAACTATCAGAGGCACGATTATTATCGTGCGTAAAATTGAGATTGAATTTGGTATGTTGAATATTTTTTTCATTTGAATTTTTCTGGCGATTTTCAATGGAAATGCTATAATTTCTGCCGTTATTTGTCCATATAATAAAATTATGAAAGTTTTGATATTAGCGGCAGGCAGGAGTAAGAGAATGAATCCCATTAAGGATAAGAATTTTCTTAATTTTTTAGGAAAGCCTTTGATCAAGTGGCAGCTTGAAATGCTCAAGGAAGCGGGTCTCGATGATGTCATTCTTGTTGGAGGAAAGCACAATCTTGATGACTTAATCGATTTAACACAGACTCTAAAGATGGATATCGAAGTCGTCGAGCAAAAAGATCTGAATAAAGGAATGTGCGGAGCAATTCTTGCGGCAAAAGATAAGATAAATAAAGAAGAGGTATTGATTTTCAGTAGTAACGATGTCGTTGACAAATCTGCGTTTGAGCTTATTCAGGATGCCGCCGCCCGGGGGGACGCAGACAGTTATATTTTAGGTAAAAAAGTGGTGGAATATTTCCCGGGAGGATATCTGGAAGTTAATGAAAAGGGTCTTATCAGAAGGATTGTTGAAAAGCCGGCTCCCGGTACAGAACCAGGTGATATGGTTAATCTTGTTATTCATTTACATAAAAATTCCGAGGGGCTTATTACTGCATTGGAAAGTGTAAAAAGTAAAAAAGACGATCTATATGAAGTTGCCTTGGATAATCTTATTAAAAGCGGAATGAAAATGAAAGCAGTTTCTTATGAAGGTTTCTGGCAGCCTATAAAATATCCCTGGCATATTCATAAGATTTTTCGGTATTTATTTGATAAATCGAATAAAGGGATCGGCCGTTTTACTGATATCGCGGACGATGCTACAATCAAAGGAGAGGTTATTATTGGAAATTATGTGAGAATTTTTGAAGGCGCGGTTGTTAACGGACCGGTTTATGTCGGTGATTATTCCGTTATCGCAAATAATGCTCTGGTTCGCAATTGTCATATCGGGCAGGACTGTGTAATCGGTTATTGCAGTGAAATTGCGCGGAGTTACCTGGGAAACGATGTCTGGAGCCATACAAATTATATTGGAGATAGTGTAATTGGAAATAATGTTTCTTTCGGCGCTGGATCCGTTACCGGAAATTTAAGGCTGGATGAGTATAATGTTCTTTTTAAGTATGGAAATGAAAAAATAGATACAGGTTTAAAAAAATTTGGTCTTGTTTGCGGGGATAATGTTCGAATAGGTGTTAATACAAGCTTTATGCCCGGTGTAAAAATCGGCAGTGACAGTTTTATTGGCGCAGGGGTTGTTATCGGGAAAGATGTTCCCGAAAACAGCTATGCCAGAGGTAAATTTGAATTGAAGATTTCAAAAAACAGATCAACTGCAGATAAATCCGATCGCGAAGAACTAAAGAAAAAATTATGAAATTAACGATAACGATTGTAAATTATAATCAAAAGTATTTTCCACGTTTATGTGTTGAAGCACTAAAGAAAAGCAAAACAGATTTTGAGTTTGAGGTAATTGTCTGTGATAATAATTCGAGTGATGAGAGTCTGGATTATTTGGAAAAGGCTGCGGAAAAAAGTGATATTATTCTTGTTGAGCCGGGTAAGAATCTCGGCTACGGAGCGGGACATAATTATGCGGCGAGAAAAGCTAAAGGTAAGTATATCTTAATATTAAATACAGATATTACAGTTGAACCGGATACTTTACAAAAACTGGTTGATTATCTGGAAGAAAACAAAAGTGTGGGGATAGCCGGCCCCAAACTTATGTATCATAATGGAGAGGTTCAGCAGTCATGCCGAAGGCATTTTAAGTTTTTTGATTTATTTATAAAAAGGAGTTTTTTGAAGAGGATTTGGCCGTTTTCAAGGCGCTACAAAAACTATATTATGGGAGATTTTAATCATGAGAGTACGCAGGAAGTGGACCTGATCACCGGAGCTTTTATGATTACGCCAAAGGAGGTTTTTGATCTGGTACGTGGTTTTGATGAAAGGTATTTTTTGTTTATGGAGGATTTTGATTTATGCCGAAAAGTTCAGGAGGAAGGTTATAAGGTTATTTATTATCCGGAGGCCGTGGCTACTCATTATCATAAAAGACTTAGTGAAGGATCTTTTTATAAACTTATTTTCAATAAAATATCGTGGTATCACCTTGCCAGCGCATTAAAATATCACTGGAAATGGAGGAGAAAATAAGTTTATTGAATTGAAAATGGAGTTATTGTCAATTCAACTTCTGCTCCCTCATTTATAAGATTATTTAAATAAATCAATAAGTCCCGGGGATAAGGGCCCTCCGGGAGGAAAGTTATTACCGAAATATTATTTACAGGATCGCAAAGAACATTTATTGCTCCCATTGTATCGATGAATTCGCCCAATCTTTCCGTATCGTTTCGATTTGTTGCTTTGAATAACAGACCTTTTACTTTAATTTTTACTGTTCCAAGGGGAATTCTTTCAAGCGGTCTGGTGAATATTTCTCTTCTGGTGCCGGGAGCCTGAAGATTTTCTGTTATTTTTTCATTTTCTGTTTTTTCCATGGCATTTGGGTAAATATTAAGGTAAAATTGTAGCAGTTATCCTGTTTTTGTCAACTTTTAATTATGGCTGAAAAAAATGCTCTTAATGAAATAAAAGCAAAAAGACTGGCGATTCCTGTTATGATGAATATTCTTTCCAGAAAAAAACCCTCGCATTGTATAGATTATAAACTGGAACAAGAGATCGCAAAGGAAATTTTAAGAATTATTGCGGAAGGAAGAGAAACTGTTAAAAGGTTGTGTGTTGCTCAATATATTACTAATTTAGCCTTACTTTACGGTCTTCTTTCCAAGCCTATCGATATTGAAAGGTTTAGAGAAATAATCGGCGCCTATGCAGATTCTTCCGATTTCCAAAAATTTATTGAAAGGGATAAATGGGTTGATGAGATAATTTCCGTTTCAAGGATGCGTGCTGAAAATTGTCTGGACGCAAAATCTTCTTTAATTTCGAG
>WJKQ01000045.1 GCA_014728975.1 Candidatus Peregrinibacteria bacterium
ATATTGAGTTCTTCTATAAGTGAATTTATATTTTCCAAAAGTTTCGGAAGCAAAAGGAGTATTGCTATCCTTGTGGCTGTGGGAATTACATCGTTTGTCGACTGCGCGAGGTTGACGTGGTTATTTGGATGAACAAATTTGTATTTTCCTTTTTTTCCTCCAAGAATCTCGTTGGCGCGGTTCGCGATTATTTCGTTGGCGTTCATATTGTAGGAGGTCCCTGCGCCTGCCTGAAATATATCCAGAGTGAATTGTTTTTTGAATTTACCGTTAATGAATTCTTTGCAGGCTTTTTCTACGGCCTGCTTTTGATTTGATGTTAATAGTTTTAGCTTGTAATTCGTCCTTAAAGCTGACAGTTTTACTATTCCAAGTGATATATGAAAAATTTCCGGTGCTGTTATGCTGCTTATTTGGAAGTTTTTCATAGCCCGGGCTGTCGAAGAGCCGAAGTAAGCATTTTTTGGAACTTTTACGGATCCCAAAGCGTCTTTTTCGATTCTTTTTTGCGTGTTTTTCATTATATTTTGATGATATATGCGATTTTTTTTAATGTCCAGTTTTGATAAAATGTGCATATGAAGCTTAAAAATTTGCTTATAGCGGCAATTTTGGTGGGAACCTTATCGCTTTTATATAATGTTTTTGTCTTTAAGGTCTTTGATTTTTATCCTGATTTATCTTCAGAATTAAAATTTTTGGAAAATATCGGATTCAATTTTTATCTGATTGTGTTTATAAAGAATTTTATTGTGGGATTTATTTTGATGTTTCTTTTTTCTTTGGCTTATAGAAATATCGTTAATGATACGGGTGAATGGATATATACGGCCAAAGGTGTTGTGTTTTTTGTATTATATGCATTATTTGCTTATGTATCATTTTCTTTGGGTGATATTTTTCTTATGAAAACAACAGAGGGAATGTTTATCGTGTTAACGATCGATGGCTTGATAGAAACTATTATTGCCACTATTCCGATAAGAATTTATTCCCAAAAGGCTTGACAGTTTTACGTAACTATGTTATAAGTTAAGGCTTTATTAACCTTAACTTTTTTAACATGTTAGATAAAAAAGAAACAGCAAAGTGTTTAGAGGGTAGAAATATGGCCCTGGATCCATCTATTATCAATACTGAAGATATAGGTGAAGTTCCTGCCGGGGAGTTCGCTACTTTAACTGAGAAATTAAGAGCCGCTATTTTGGGTGATGTATTTGAACAGGTGGATTTAAGGGGTCTGAATGAACGTACGATAAGGAGTTTAGTGGGAAATGAGGTGGCGGATTTATTGATTGGTGTTGAATAAAAGCTTAATTGATTGAGTAATAAAGTTTGATTTTGCATGATACTTTGCTAAAATGCTTTTGCTTTTGACAAAATTACTATGGCTAGACGTTGTGAAATAACTGGTAAGAAGCCCTCAAGCGGGCATAATAGGAGTCATGCGCTTAATGCTACAAAGCGTAGATTCTTACCAAACCTTGTGAAGAAAAAGATTTTTGATCCAAAAACCGGCAAAATGAAAAAGATGAAAATTTCAACTTCTGCTCTTCGTACTATCGATAAAAATGGCGGTATTTCGTAAAGGCTGTTGTAATTTTGAAACAGGGTCTTTAAAAGATGGATTGGGAGTTTATTTTATGATATAATATTTCGATGGATTTAGAAGTTTTTAAACAGCTGGGGATTGCTCTTATACTTTCTAGTTTAATAGGTCTTGAGCGAGAGCAGAAATATCAAAAGTTTGGTTTTGAAGCTTTTGGAGGAATAAGAACTTTGCCTCTTGTTGGTTTGGTCGGAGCTCTTTCTTTCATTTTATTTCAGTATTCGGTGTGGATCTTTGTGGTTTTAACTTTGAGTATGATGGCTCTTTTGACGGTTTCTTATTATATGGTAAACAAGAAATCGGATACTGTAGGAGGCACGACCGAAGTCGCTACAATGCTTGTTTATATAGTAGGTATTTTGTGTGGAATGCAGAAGTTTTTACTGGCGACTTCGATTGCGTTAACGGTCTTATTGATACTTCATTTTAAAGATCCTCTTCATAAATGGGCCAAGCGCCTTAAAAATAAAGAGCTTATTTCGACCATCCAGTTTGTAGTTATCGCTTTTGTCGTTTTACCATTACTGCCGAATCAGGGATACGGGCCGTACGGATTTTTTAATCCTTATATTATTTGGCTCATGGTGGTCTTTATTTCAGGTATTTCCTTTGTCAGTTATATTGCCATCAAGCTTTTCGGCGCCAAGCGGGGAATCGGATTAACAGGTTTTTTGGCGGGGCTTATTTCAAGTACGGCTTTATCGTTGAGCTTTTCAGGTCAGAGTAAAAAAAATAAGTCGATTGAAAACCCTTATGTGCTTGCTATCGTTGTTGCCAGCAGTGCGATGTTTTTCAGGATTCTTATTGAAATACTTGTTTTAAACAGAGAGCTTTTGGGGCCTGTTTCAATTCCGATGATTACTATGGGTGTAGTGGGGATTTTTTCGGCTTTATTTTTCTGGTTTCGTAAAGAAAAGGTTCCTTCCAAAATCGAAGATAAATTGTTGAAGGTTAAAAGTCCTTTCAGTTTATGGCCCGCACTTAAGTTTGGATTGTTTTTTGCCGTTGTCTTATTTCTGGTTAATGCCGGAAAGGAATTTATGGGAGAGAAGGGGATATATTTAACAAGTCTTCTTTCCGGATTGGCGGATGTAGATGCTATTACGGTTTCCATGGCTAATCTTGCTAAAGAAAAAGTTAGTACAAATGTTGCTGTAAATTCCATTACTATTGCGGCTATGACAAACACACTTGTAAAAGGCGGGATATTTTTACTGTTTGGAAATAAAAAAGTGGCATGGAAGATCTTATTGGTTTTTGTATTGATGCTTATCGCAGGCGGAGTTTCGCTTATCTTTATTTAATTAGTCAAGCTTTTATTTTTGTCTTTTAATTGTCATTAGGATAAGGTTTTTTTGAGTTAAAGACTAATTTTGTTCCTATGAAAAAAATATTATTTGTTTTTCTTGTTTTATTTGTTTTTTGTGGAAATTCCTTTGCTTCGACGATCTATTTACCGACTGAATCAATCAATCAGTACCTTCCTACAGTAAAAGTATTTGCGTATTCGCTTTCTTATGACGGCAGTCTTATTGGTGAAGGTTATGGATCCGGTACTTTGATCGATTCTGAGGGGACAATTCTTACTAACAATCACGTAGTTGAGGATTATTGGGACCCTGCCCAGACGTATGACGCATTTCAGGTTTGTTTGACAAAAAGTAACGATCCTCGGGAGCCGATTTGTGAATTTACAGCTTCGTTTCTTGAGAGGAATCAGGATACGGATCTTGCCCTTTTAAAAATGGATCAAAATGACGTACGCGGCAACAGAATAAATTTTGATTTTTATCTACCATATGATAACGACAGTGACTATAAAATAGGTGATATTGTTACCGCGGTGGGGTATCCGGATACAGGAGGAAGAACTATTACTTATACCAGCGGGCTTATTAGTGGTTTTTTAACTGAAGCCGGGACCAGTTATATAAAAACTGACGCGGATATTTCTTTTGGCAGTTCAGGAGGAACTGCTGTTGATGATGATGGAAATTTTATCGGTGTTCCAACGTATATAATGGGGAGTTACTCGGCCGAAGTTCTCGGCTATCTTTTTCCGGTGGAGGATGCTGAAGACTGGATAGATCAAAATGTAAACAATACTCCGGTGAAAAATGAACTGGCCAACTCACAGCTTAGAGAAACCGTACTTGCCAATATTACAGCCAACGAAAAAGGATATTATAAAAATGACTATCCGCCGTATGAAATATCTATTATTGAGGGATGGAAATTCGGCAACAGTCTCGAAGGTTCTTTCGAAGGGGGAGGATATGGTTCTTCCCAGGAAGGGGAGTCTGTAACCATTTATCCCGTTGATCGCTCTGATACTTCTCAACTTTATATTGATATTTCTGTGACAGATTATGCATATGACGTTACTCTTGATGATATTGAGTATATTTTGAATTCTTACGCGGAAGATTATTCAAACGATTATTACGAGGATGAAAGTTCGTATTCTTATGAAAAAACAGAATTTAATGATTATCCCGCAGTTAAAGAAGTCTATTCTTATTACGACTGGTGGTATGAACAGGATATGAATACCGTTACCTATTATATTCCATACGGTGATAATGTAATTAATATTTTGTATAACTATACTGGAGAGGATGAGGACGAAACAGATGAGGTGAATAAAATTTTGGGAACATTTGAGGTTGATATGTCGCAGATTAAAACAAGCGTTGTTGATGTGATTGAAAGTGAATATCCAATAATTCGTGTTGAAAACCCTTTGGACGATATTTATTTATCCGATGATAGTTATGAATATGATAATGAATATTATTTTGGTGCTTCATTCGGTAAAAAAATGGATTATGACTTTTATATTGATATTTATTCAAATTATTACTGGGAAGAAAAATATATGGGAGATTTTGATTTGTTTAAGGAAGAGTCCCTTGCCGATGCGGAAGAATGGTATAATGTTGTTTCTCAGGGTGAATTAAAGATCGATGGTCATGATGGTTTTTATTATACGGACGAATATGATGGAGGTGTTGGAGATTTGAAATATTATACGACTATTTATATCGATAACGATGATGAGACATATTTTACAATTTATTATTCTGCGGATGGAAAAAGTTATAAAGAAAATTTAAGCGGTTTTAAGCTTATTTTGAAAAATATACAGCTGGATAATTACGGTGAAGGAAGGTATTTGATTCCGAATTTTCTTGGGAGATCCGTTCGTGAAACCGGAGAAGCGTTAAGTGATGTTGATAATTATATTTATGAAGATAGTATTCGTAACCTGGATGATGAAGGCGCGTTTGGTGAAGAAACCCCGTCTGATTTTAATCCGGCCGGATTTTTAACCCGCGGTGATTTTCTAAAATGGGCGGTCAGGACTTTGCAGGGTGAAGCAGGAAATGAATTTGAAGAATTTGAAAACAATTATTCGGAATGTGATATTTGTTTTACTGACATTAAAAAGGGGTCTGAATTGGAAATGTATACAGATTTTGCTTATACAAAAGGGGCTGTAGGTGGTTTGTCAATTGACGGACAATATTTTTTATATCCGGAAAATAAGGTTTCGTTGGTCGCGGCTCTTAAAATTATATTTGAATTATATGATTATGAGAAATGGGAAGCTCCGGCATATTTGCCCTGGTATATTTCTTATCTTCACCTTGGATATAGTGAATACGTTATTCCGTATGGAGTAAGCGACGTTAATTATTTATTAACCAGAGGGGAAGGAGCATTCATCATCGAAGGGATTATGACTGCAAATTATTATAGTGACGATTATTGGTATTAGAGTATAAAAAAATAATAATTTAATTTCGCAACCTGATTACAGTTGTAGAAATTTTCTACAGTCAGGGAATTTCTTCTATTGATTTTTTGAATACTGATTGATTTTTTTGCTCTGATGTAAATATCTACATTCAGTTTATGTCTTGTTTCAGCTATTGATTAGTTTTAAAAAAAAATATTTAGTTTGGTTGTATTATTTTTTAATTTTTAAATTATGTCTGAAAAAACATTGTATGATCCGGCTGTAAATGTTTCTTCTTCAAACGCCAAATGTATTAGAGGTAGAGAACGAGAATATAACGGTATTTTTAAGAAGGGTCAGGAACATTTGCTCGATTTATCTTATATGGAGCTTGAAGAAAGAAATCTTGAAGTAAAAGCGGAGCGAATAAAGGGAGCCACAAGTGGTAGTTTGAGAGAGAGATTATTGAAATATTTGAATGAAGAAAACAGGATTAAAGCAGTTACGGTTTGTTTTACCGATCTGGAAGGGAGTTTTCACGCGCTTGATTATGACAAGAAACATATTATTCGCTCTGAAGAAAATTTAACTTTTGACGGATCTTCAATTAACGGATTTACGGCTCAGAGTGAATCCGATCTTAGACTTAAGATTGACTGGACCACTTTTAGATGGGTTCCCGCGGATCTATTTGGTCCCGGGAAAGTTTTGGTTTTCGCGAATGTTTGTGATAAAGACAGTACATTATATGTTTCCGATTTTCGGTCCAGTCTTTATAGATTGTGTGAACGGCTTAAGAATGAGCGGAACGTTATGGTGAATATTGCACCGGAGATTGAAGGTTTTATTTTTAAAGGGTTTAAGGCCGAGCAGAATTATGATGAAAAAGTCGGGTTTGAATTGGCTACCATGAGTGGATATTTTAATTCTTTACCTCAGGACACTTTGAGACTTTTTATTGACAAGTTTGCTGAAGTTCAAAGAGCGCTTGCTTTTGAGAATGAAAAGGACCATCCGGAAGTTGCTCCGGCGCAGTTTGAATTGACTTTCAAATATTCTACAGCTTTGGATTCTGCCGATCAGATACAACTTTATAAGCTTTTAGCAAGGCAGGTGGCCAGATCTATGGGGCTGACTGCTTCGTTTTTGCCAAAGCCGATCCAGGGATTAAATGGAAGCGGTATGCACACAAATATTTCATTAACTAAAAATGGTAAAAATATTTTTTATGACGGAAAAGATAAAGATAGTATTTCAAGAAAAGCTTATAGATTTATAATAGGGATTTTATCCCATGCCAGTGAGCTTTGTCTTGTAATGAATTCCAGCGTGAATGCTTATAGAAGGCTTGATCCTGCTTTTGAAGCGCCGAATGAGATAAAATTTTCCGCAGTCGACCGTGGGGCGATGATCAGGATTCCGATTGGAAATGAAGATAGTGCGCGTGTGGAAGTGCGTACAGTCGCTCCTGATTCTAATCCGTATCTTTATATTTTTTCCCTGATAAAGGCGGGTCTTGTTGGAATTGAAGCAAGTAAAGAAGGGTTCAAAAGAATGGAGGACAGTGTTTCTCAGGATCGGCTCGAAAAGCTACCGATTGATATTTATGCCGCACTTGGAAGTTTTGTTGAAAGTGAATTTATGGGGGAAATAATGGGAAAAGAGAGCCATAAAAAGTTTGCTGATTTAAAACGCACTGCAGCTGACAGGTGTCCGCGGGCTTTGGGTATAAAAGTTAAGTCCGGGGAGGTATTGTATCATCATGAAATTACGAACCAGCTCTTGTGGAAGAATTTTTAGAATTGTTTATTTTATCAACGAGTCTTTTTATCATAAGCCAGTATGAATTGAAGGAGTGGGGATTGAATCTTATCTTTCCAAGAGTTGACTTGTCTATTCTGTCTTTTTCCTCGTCGCTTAGTGATTTATCAATCAAAAAAGCATAATTGCCTGTATGTTGTTTTAAAAAGTCATGAACTTCTTCAGGATTTAGTATTGGATTGTCTGTTGCCAGTAAAGCGGTAATTATATTCGCCGGGGTTAGAGCGTCAGTTGCCGCCTGGTAAGAATCGGTCAAATTTTCTCTGATTTCAGTGTGTACCGAATCCTGTATAATGGTTATAGCCACTCTTTTAAATTCTTCTTGTTTTTCTTTAAGTGTATTTCGGGCTTCTTTGTCTTCCGGAACGATTATTTTTGGTAAATTTTCAGGTATTTCCATTTTTTACTTAAAGTTATAGATAATTTTAAAAAGGGTTCAATTATACAAAATATTGATTGTTTGTCGAATAAAAGTATAAATGTTAATGTCTAAAAAGTGTAAAATAATATAAATTATGACCCTGCTTGAATCAAAAAATCTTCCAATTGATACGCCTGCGCCAGATTTTTCTTTGGAAGGTACGGATGGTAATATTTATTCTTTAAAGGATTTCAGCGATAAAAAAATTTTGGTTGTTATTTTTATGTGCAATCATTGTCCGTATGTTCAGGCTATCTGGTCCAGATTGGTTGATTTACAGGAAAGATTTAAGGATCGGGGAGTTCAGTTTGTGGGAATAAATCCAAATTTTCATCCTGATTATCCCGAAGAAACCATGGAAAAAATGAAAGAATATTACAATCGGTACGATATGAATTTTCCTTATTTACTGGATGAATCCCAAGAGGTAGCCAGGAAATATAATGCTCAATGTACTCCTGATATTTATGTGTTTGATGACAATAGAGAGCTTGCTTATCATGGAAGAATAGACGACAGCTGGCGAAATGAGGGTCAAGTTGCCAAAGAGGAGCTCGCAGATGCCATAGAGGCATTATTGGCAGATGAAAAACCTTCAGAGGTACAAAATCCTTCAAGGGGATGTTCAATAAAATGGAGAGAATAAAGAGGCGTTGACAAGGTTCGGCTTTTATGTTTTAATGTAGCCCTTTTGTTGATTTTGTTTTTATGTTTAAAAAAATTATAACAATATTGGTATTTACGGTTGGTTTATGTCTGGTTGTAACCGGATGCGGACGCGAAGAAAGTAAAGAAGAAATTTCTGTTCAGAAAGAGACAAAATCAGTTTCAGAAGATAAGAAGGTTTATAGAAGTATTTCTTCAGAAAGTTCCGTAAATTTGTCAAAACCGCAGTTAAAAAACAGTGTTAACATTGCCAAGATGGATCGTAAGAGTCTTTTAAGCGGTTATAACGGCGATGAATATGAACCGGAAAAAATTTCAGGACCTGATATAGATGAAATTGTTATTTCCGTAATTCCCCCTGAATCGGCTTCAGATATATGTGTTCCCGGCTATTGTGATGAAGATGAGGAATATTTGAATAAAATTGATTTCAGCAGGGAACCTGAATATGTAAATTGTTTTAATGATTCAGATTGCAGTGGTTTATGCGGTTCGGATGTTGAATACTGCAGGAATAAGCTGGCTAATAAGTGTGAAGAGGAAAGTTTATGTGCTCCCGGGGAGTTTAAAAGAGCCTTTGGTGTAAAATGGTGTCCGAAAGAAGGGTATGTTGAAAGTGTTCAGGTTGATGATGGTATGCTCAAGGAAGGTTATATTGAGGCATTATGTGTGACAGATCGTTCCGTGGAAGGGTATATTGAAAGAGTGGGTGCTTACGGCCGTTCCGCTGAAGGATATATTGAAAATGTAGGGGCATACGGTCGGGGGCCGGAAGGAATCATTGAATCAACAGGATCTTATTCGCGTGGACCTGAGGGATATATAGAAACTACAATAGCTGATAGCAGAGGTACTGAAGGTTATATTGAATCTGTGGACGCTAAAAATAGAGGTCCTGAAGGATATATTGAATCTGTAGGTGCTAAAAATAGAGGTACTGAAGGATATATTGAGAACCTGAATCCTTCCGAACATGGTGCGGAGGGTTATCTGG
>WJKQ01000046.1 GCA_014728975.1 Candidatus Peregrinibacteria bacterium
ATCACTGAACCTGATGGTAAAGGAATTGTGGAAAGAGAAGTTATTAGAGTTGTAACGCCGGGTACTACGTTTGATGAAGGCATTTTGGAAAATAAAGCAAATAATTTTGTAGCATGTGTTGTCAAGGAAGGAGACCGCTATGGTTTTTCTTATGCGGATGTTACCACAGGAGATTTTAAAAGTACGGAATTTGAAAACTTTAAAGAACTTGAATCGGAACTTGCAAAAGTAAATCCAGCAGAATGTATTTGCGATGAAGAACTCATTCCAAGGATAAATTTTGGATATAAATTTCCGTATAATTATTCGAAAGATCCAGAAAAAACTCTGAAAGATTATTTTGAAATAAAATCGTTAAAAATTTTTGGTCTGGAAGGAAAAAATTTTGCTGTTCGGGCTGCGGGTATGCTTTTTGAATATTTAAAGGACACCCAGAAAACCGATTTAAAACATATTCAGAAGATTTCATATTATGATGTTTTCGAATTTATGCCTCTTGATAAATCCTGTGTGAGAAATCTGGAACTTTTTTTTACCAATCGTGATTCAAAAAAAGAAGGCACTCTTATTTGGGTAATTGATAATACTTCGACTCCAATGGGTGGCCGGCTTATTCGAAACTGGATTTTGCATCCGCTTTTGAAAAAGAAAGACATCGAGGCAAGACTAAAAAAAATTGATGTTCTTATAAAAAATTCGAGCCTTATAAGAAATTTACGCGATAATTTGGGTGAATTATACGATATTGAACGTCTGATCAGCCGGCTAAGTCTGGGAACCGGCAATGCCAGAGATTTAAACGCTTTAAAACAGTCTCTGGAAGTTGTTCCAAAGATAAAATCCTGTATTAAAGGTAAAAATATTTTTGCTGAAGTAGAAGCAGATCTTTATTCCTTAAAAAATCTTGTAAAAATAGTTGGTGAAGCAATAGTTGATGAACCTTCAATAAGTGTAAGAGACGGCGGAATAATCGCGCCAGGCTATAACAAAGAACTGGATGATTTACGTTCTATTAGTACTGAAGGAAAATCATTCATAAAAAATCTTCAACTGCGAGAGGTTAAAAAGACCGGGATCAATTCTTTAAAAGTAAAATTTAATAAAGTATTCGGATATTATATTGAGATCAGCAAGGCAAATTTATCTTCCGTGCCCGATGACTACATCAGAAAGCAGACTCTGGTTAACGCGGAAAGGTTTATCACTCCGGAATTAAAGGAATATGAAGAAAAAGTATTAAACGCGGAGGAAAGGATAAAAGAACTTGAGTATGAACTTTTTTATGACGTCAGAATGAAAGTGATCGAAGAAATAGTAAAAATTCAAAAGACCGCAAAAGCGATTGCGCTTCTTGATGTCATCTCTACATTTGCCTTTAATGCGGAAAAATATAACTACTGTAAGCCGGAGATTTTTGAAAACGGTGGAATCGATATTAAAAACGGGAGGCATCCTGTAATTGAAAAAATGACGTTTACAGGAGAGTTTGTACCAAATGATTGTAAAATTGATAAAAAAAGAGAATTTTTATTGATTACCGGTCCTAATATGGGTGGTAAATCGACTTATTTACGTCAAATTGCTTTGACGGTTTTGATGGCACAGATCGGAAGTTTTGTTCCCGCAGAAAAGGCAGGCATAGGTATTGTTGATAGGATTTTTACGCGGGTGGGCGCCTCTGATAATCTTGCGGAAGGAGAAAGTACTTTTATGGTCGAGATGCAGGAAGCTTCCTTTATTTTAAATAATGCTACGGAAAAAAGTCTGATTATTCTGGATGAAATCGGCCGCGGTACTTCCACGTATGACGGTGTGAGTATTGCCTGGGCAATTACCGAATTTATACATGATAAAATTCAAGCAAAGACTCTTTTTGCGACTCATTATCATGAATTAATCGAATTATCGGACAGACTTTCAAGGTCTTTAAATTTATGTGTGGCTGTTCGTGAAAATGAAAAGGAGGGAGTTGTGTTTTTGTATAAAGTCGTTGAAGGAGGTATTAATAAAAGTTATGGAATTGAAGTCGCAAAACTTGCCGGACTGCCTGTTGATGCGGTTAGTAGAGCCCGCGGTGTTCTTAAAGAGTTGGAAGCAAAACAAATCAAAAAAATGCGTGTCAGTCCTGATCAAATGAAACTTTTTGAAGGGAAGTCCAGAAAACATTCTGAATTAAAAGTCCTTAAAGATCTGAAAAAAATGGATATTGATAAATTGACTCCCATGGAAGCATTGCAAAAATTAAACGATATCAAAAAAAAGACTGAAAGTTAGTTTATTGCGGGTTTACAAAATTCTATTATTGTGTTTAAATAAAGCAAATGGAAAGATTTTATATGAAAAAATATATTTTATTTGTAACGTTAATATTATTTTCCTCAATTTTTTCAGGATGTAGCGCGCAGAGAGATTTAGTCCGAATATATCAGGAATATCCTGAGGATGAGCGTGTGTGGGAATATATTTTTGACAACGTTAACGAAGAAAATGAATATGTATTTGAGGACAGACCGTTAGGGGTCATTTTACCTCATGATAATTTAACATCGAGTGAGCTCGCAAAATTTTATTCGGGTCTTTCAAAAGTTGCGGATCCTTCTACCGTTTTAATTATCGGATCAAATCAGTCAAACAGTGGTGAAGGTAATATCCAGACATGTAAAAATTGTATTTTTAGTACCATTATTGGCGATTTGGAGGTTGATCATGATTTTTTGGAAAAAATGGTGAATGAAGGCGCAGCCGAATATAATAATGAAACTTTTATTAATGACCATGCTATAAATATTCATTCAATATTCATAAAAAAATATTTTCCGGAAGCAAAAATCGCGCCTATTTTGGTTAAATGGAAAATTCCTGTTAATGAAGTTGTGAAATTGAGTGGCTGGTTGGATGAAAATCTTGCCGAAGATGATCTTGCTATAGGGAGTGTTAATTTTTCCGGTCATGTTCCTCAGGGAGTTGCGGAATTTCATGATCGATCTTCATTCACAACAATAAATAATTTTGATCTGAAAAATATTTATAAGCTTGGAGTTGATTCTCCATCGACAATTTACGCGCTTTTAAGTCTTATGCGCTCTCGCGGCTATGCAAAAGTTGAACAAATAGCCTATACCAATTCCGCAAATTTTATTGATGAGCATTCCGAGGAAACTACAAGCCATCAATATATAGCTTTTTTTAACGGCGAAATTGACCCGATGGAAGGAACAAGCATTATGGCTTTCGGAAATCTGCCTTTGGATAATTCCTTAACTTTTTTCAGAGGATGGGAATGGGATCCAAATTATAATCAAAAGGCGGACTATACAACAATCCGTCTCCTTAAGGAAATACGAGGAAAGGAAGACCGGTTTTTTGTCGGAAGCGATTATTTCGTGTTTGATATTCCTGAGAATGATTGTTTGTATGATGAAATAAATGGCGTAAAAATTGGTTTTTGTAAACTTGTGGAAGGCTCTTATGATTTGTACGGCTATAGAGATTTTTTGGAAGAAAAGCGTGAAAATACCGATCTTTTATTTCTATTATTTGAATTTAAAGGAGGAGGTGAAATTGATTATGACAGAAAACTTCTAATCAGAGATTTTGCAAAAAGAGGCGTGGATATTTTTGTGGGAAGAGGGCTTAAGGATATTATTCCTTTTGAAAATTATAGAGGTTCACTGCTTTTTTATTCATTGGGAAATTTCATTACCGATAATAAACTTGCCATTAATCTGGATTCAAAATCTTCCGGTATTTCTTTGGGCATCTATATTGATGAAGATTATTATTATATTTACACTTTTCCGATTGAAATAAATAACGGCTATCCAAAATTGTTGGATTTTTCCCAAAGGCCTTCTGTCTTTAACGCTTTTATAGAAGAAGCGTCCCTCAGAAGAAGGTCGGATTCCACAGATTCCAAGAAAGGTATTGTAAAAATACGACGATGAGGTAAGAATGTAATCCCTAATATAGATTTATGGCGCTTATTAAGATTTTGCCTGAAAAACTTGTTAATCAGATTGCCGCCGGCGAGGTGGTCGAGCGCCCTTCGAGTGTGGTTAAGGAGCTTGTTGAAAACTGTATAGACGCGGGGGCGGACAAAATAGTTGTTGAATTAAAAAACGGAGGAAAAACTTTCGTTAAAGTTACCGATAACGGAAATGGTATGTCCGGAGACGATGTTGAAATGGCAATTTCCAGACACGCGACCAGTAAAATTTTAAGTGAATCCGATCTTTGGAAAATTAAAACGATGGGTTTTAGAGGTGAAGCTCTGGCAAGTATTTCTTCAGTTTCAAAAATGACAATAAAAAGTAAGCTTAAGAAAGATGATGCCGGAACATTAATCGATGTAGAAGGCGGTGAAATTTTGACAATAAAAGATGTCGGAATGGACAGCGGTACCGTAATAGAGGTTTATAATTTATTTTTTAACACTCCGGCAAGACAAAAATATCTAAAGAAAGACAGTATCGAACTTTCGCATATTACTTCGACAATTAATAATACTGCTTTGGCAAATCCGGATATTGCTTTTAAATTGATTCATAATGGAAAGGTTGTAAGTGATCTTCCAAAAGTAACCGATCTTATTTCACGTATTTCGGATATTTTCGGAAAGGCTACAGCTGAAGCGATGATTCCGGTTTATTACGGCGGCGGTAATTTATCCATTGACGGCTTTGTGGGAAAACCTGTTTTAAGCCGTTCAACTTCAAAACATCAATATCTTTTTGTGAATGGACGACCGATTGTTCATTATTTGATCGCCCATACTGTTAAATCGGCTTTTCATTCCATGCTTATGGAGAATAAAAAACCGGTTTTTGTTATCAATCTTAAAATCGACCCCGGTCTTATCGATGTAAATGTTCATCCGCGTAAAGTCGAGATTCGTTTTGAAGATCAGCAGACAATTTTAAAAGCGGTTTATAATTCCGTGAAAGCGGCATTGGACAAAGGGATTTTGACTCCAAAAGCTTTCACAGAATCAAGAAGATATATGGGAGAGGGCATTAAACATTCTTCCCCAAAAAAAGAAAACAGGTTTTCTGTTCCTTCACCCCAGGATGCTCTTGAGTTTTCAAAAAACGTGATGCTTAACAGAGAATCTGCAAATTTGGATGAAAGCAATTCTATGAGCGCGATAACACAAATATCAGATTGTTATATAGTCGCTGAGAATGAAGAGGGGCTTATACTAATTGATCAACACGCGGCTCATGAACGGGTTCGCTATGAACAATTAATGGATCAGTTCGAGAATCGGAAGAAATCTGTACAGCCTTTGCTGGTCCCGTTGGAGATTGAGTTTAGTAACGACGAGATTGGCATAATTGAAGGAAATAAAGAAATTTTTAAAAAACTCGGATTTGAGATAAAAAATAATGGAAAAGGATTAATAGTGGAGAGTGTACCGGCTTTTTTGTCCGGTGAGGATATTGATCAGGTTATCAAGGGAGTTATTGATGATATATTGAATGAAAAATCGCCAACGAAGTTACAGGGTAAAACCGAACAGGTTATTAATTATTTGGCCTGCAGGAGTGCAATTAAGTTTGGACAATCGTTAAGTTTGGAGGAAATGCAGGGGCTCATAAAACAGATGGATAAATGCAAAAGACCTTATACTTGTCCGCATGGGCGCCCTACAATGGTTTCTTTGACTTTAAGTGAACTGGAAAAAATGTTTGGCAGAAAATGATGAGTGCCTGATGGCAATATACGAATTATTTTATTCCTTTTTCCAGATACCGGAGAAATATTTATCGTATACAAGATTTGTTGCGAAAGTTACACTCCCTTCCGGAGATAAACGTGCCTCTTCAGGGTATATTGAAAGATTTTTTATTTCTTCATCAGTGGTGACGGTTTTTGTAAATATACTACCGCGACTGCCGGGTTGTTTTTCTATGTATAATTTATAAGTTGAGACAGGTTCAAATTTCATCCTGAAAGGAAGGCTGTATTTTATACGGATTTTAGAAGTTTCGCCTGCTTCAGTTTCGATGGTGGTAAAGAAGTAAGTTTTTTTCAGATCTTTATCGTATTTTGTATTTACATCCGAACCGTTCGATTCGATAATTTCGCATCCTTCAGGCA
>WJKQ01000047.1 GCA_014728975.1 Candidatus Peregrinibacteria bacterium
GAAAAAAAGGCCGAGAAAGAGGCGAAGGCGAAAAGGAAAGCGGAAAAGAAAGCTATGACAATTCAGGAGAAAGTTGAGGCAATAAAAAACGATCCTGTCGGCAAGATCCTTGCTTTTTTTATTTCAGAAGAAAGTCTTATGAAAATCGCGAAAGGGAAATCACCGATTATGGCTTTCTTTTTAGGAATGCTGGGAGTGGCAGGATTTGAATCCGG
Organism: Candidatus Peregrinibacteria bacterium; assembly: GCA_014728975.1. Classification (GTDB taxonomy): domain Bacteria; phylum Patescibacteriota; class Gracilibacteria; order UBA1369; family LOWO2-01-FULL-3; genus WJKQ01. Next base: position 216 of record WJKQ01000047.1, read on the forward strand.
TTATAATTTTGTAAAAAAACTGGCCAAAAGTCATCCAAAAACCGCTTCGCTTGCAAATACGCTTAAGCAGATGGAGAAAAAGGCTAGAGATACTATAGAGAATATGAAGCCTACTCTTGAATCTGCCGGCATTGAGCTTTGTAAGTCTGTTTCTGCAGGCGGGTTTCATGGAATTCTTGAAGGAAAAAACGAAATGCCCGAGGAAGGCATTAAACTGAAAGAATCTTATGAATTGGGGGAAAAAGGGCGTCCCGCTTATTTGGAAATCGATGTTTCCATGGGTGGAAAAGTTATTCTTCCAACAGGTAAGGTTGATTTAAAAGTTAATGGAAAACCTGTTACGAAAGTTGAAAAACAAATGTCTTTAAAACCTGAGAAAGGCAAGATCAGACTGGACGGTACAATCCCTGCCGGTACTGTTTTTATGGGTGAGGGTATCATTCTTGAAGGTAAAGTTGTTGAGCCCGTATAGAATTTTTTCATAAATCTTGTTCTATAAAGTATGTTGAGCTAAAATGCGTTTGCTTTTCCAGGCAAATCATTTTAGTAACTATTTAAATTATGGCTGAAGAAAAAGGTGTAAAGGAACAGACTCTTGTTCTTATAAAACCCGACGCTATTCAGAGGGGGCTTGTCGGTAGTATCTTATCCCGTTTTGAAAGAAAAGGGCTTAAGCTTGTGGGGGTGAAAATGATGGAGCTTGATGAAGCGGTTTTACGTGAACATTATGCTCATATTGCGGATAAGCCTTTTTACGGCGGTGTTGAAAAATTTATGAAAAGTACACCGGTTATCGCGATGTGCTGGGAAGGTCTTGAGGTTGTTGAGACTGTGAGGAGAATAACCGGTATCACAAAAGCACGGGAAGCGGAAGCCGGTTCCATACGCGGAGATTTTGCGATGAGTGTAGCGTGTAATGTTATTCATGCTTCTGACAGTGTTGAAAACGCGGAGATAGAGGTTAAAAGGTTTTTTAAGTCCGATGATATTCATGATTATGATAAGTCGGAATATATGCATGTTTATGCAGAGGATGAAAGAGCCGTATAAGTAAAAATTATGTCGAATTCGGATTTGCAGAAAAAAGCGGCTCAGATAAGGCTGGACGCGCTTATGTCTATTCATAAAGCGGGAGCAGGATCTAGCGGAAGCGTGATGTCCGTTATTGAGATTTTGGTGTCTCTTTATTATGGAGAGATTTTGGGAAAATCTGTGATGAATTTCGATTCAAAAAAACCGCAATGGGAGGCGCAGGATTACCTTTTCCTTTCAAAGGGGCAGGCTGTGCCCGCTCAGTATGCTATTTTGGCCGACCTGGGGTTTTTTGATAAGTCGGAACTGAATTTTTTGGGTCAGATTAACAGTATGCTTCAGCCGAGGCCGAATGCGAAGGTTCCGGGTGTTGCGGCATCCACTATTTCGAACGGTCATGGTCTTTCGGTAGCTCTTGGGGTTGCTCTTGCCTTAAAAATGGACAGAAAAAACAATAAAATTTTTGCCGTGTTAGGGGATGGAGAACTTCAATCAGGGCAGGTCTGGGAGGCTGCAATGGCTGCATCTCACTATAAACTCAGTAATTTAATTGCTTTTATTGATAATAATAAAGTTCAGGCCGGAGGGAATGTTTGTAGTGTTATGAACATAGACCCTATTCAGGATAAATTTGAATCTTTTGGCTGGAACGTCATACAGGTTACCAACGGTCATGATTTCGATCAGATTCTTGATGCTGTTTCAAGGGCTTTCACTTCAAACAGAAAACCGGTTTGTATATGGTGTCATACTGTTGCGGGTCGGGGGATCGACTTTGCTGAAGGGAAACCCGGCTATCAGGGAGTTGCTCTTAGTGAGAGTGAAATGTCGGAAGTTATTTCAAAACTTAAAGACTTAAAATGATAAAATTAAATAATATTGAAGATTTGTCGTACGTTGAAAGAGCTTTTGCTGAATCCGTTTTGAAACTTGGAAAAAAATATCCCAATATTGTGATTTTAAATACAGGTTGTTCCGGGAATATTGCGGCGGAAAAGTTTTCAAAATTTTTTGAATATAGATGTTTCAATTTGGGGATGGCTGAGGAAAATATTGCGTCTTGTGCGGCAGGATTTTCGGTAAGAGGAAAAGTTCCTTTTATTACCGGCAAGGCTTTACTTTTGGTGGGAAAGGCCTGGGAACAGGTGTGCAACGGAATTTGTTATCCGAATTTGAATGTGAAAATCGTTGGCACTCATTCGGGTTTATCGGCAAGCGGGGAGGGAGTTATAAGTCAGGCCATATCCGATATTGCGTTAATGCGCAGTCTGCCGAATATGAGTGTTGTGTGTCCTGCGGATTATCGGGAAACTTTGAGTGTTTTTGGGAATGTAATGGAAAATTTTGGCCCAACTTATATACGTCTTTTTGAAGGGGAAATACCTGATATTTATGATAAAGAATATAGTTTTGAATTTGGAAAAGCGTCTTTATTGAAAGAAGGTAGGGATATTTGTATTTTCGCCACAGGAAAAATGGTTTCCGAGAGCCTGAAATCCGTTGAGATTTTGGAAGAAAAGGGAATCAGTGCGATGGTTGTAAACGTTTCTTCGATTAAACCTATTGATGAAGAATTGATAGTAAAATGCGGTGAAAATAAGAAGTTATGTTTTTCGGTGGAGGATCATAATATTATGGGTGGATTAGGAAGTGCTGTAATGGAGGTTCTGGGAGAAAAAAATCCAGTTCCTTTGGTCCGGATCGGTCTGAACGACCAATTTGGAGAAGGCGCGCGGCCGAAAGATTTATATAAGAAGTACGGACTTGATTATAAAGGAATAACTGAGAAAATTTTAAACGCCTTAGGTTATTGACTCTTTCTGTGAACTATTGTATAATCATAGTAACCGTATTTATTAATTTATTCTATGGCTTCAGCTAAATCAGAATCAGCAGGGGAAAGAGAGATTAAAAAAGAAGGTGTCGGGGTGGAGGATGAATCGCTAAAAGAGGAGATAAGGACTAATCTGGAAAATATCAGAAGAACTGTTTCTTCGGATGCCATGGATGTTATGGCTCAGAGGCCGGGTCCTGACACTTTTTTGGCCGCTTTGCCTCAGGATATCAGAGATAAGATTGAGGAGAGAGTTGAGAGTTTAAAAGGGAAAATAAGAGAAAATGAAATCCCCCAGAGTGTAAAAGAGCATCGAACCTGGGATACGGAAGAACAAAAATATATAGTTGCTCTCCAGAGAGTTTTGGATGAGGAGTTTCCCGGATGGGATAATGATGAGGAGTATGGATATATACGAAGGTTTGAATAACATTTCTTGTCAGTTTGATTGTTTGCGTGTTAATCTTATTTAAGAGAATTAGCATGTTTGCTATATGGATAAGCATCCGATAAAAATATTTTCCGGTTCTTCACATCCCGAACTTGCGAAAGAAATTGCAAAAAGTCTTCGGATGCCTCTTTCAAAGATGAAAATTTCACGTTTTGCCTGTAATGAAATTTACGCGAAACCCGAAGAATCTGTTCGGGGGGATGACGTTTTTATTGTTCAGACTTCTTCCAGCAATGTAAATGAAGATTTGATGGAGCTTTTTATTATGCTGGATTCTCTAAAAAGATCTTTTGCTGATAAAATACATGTGGTTATGCCTCATTATGCGTATTCAAGGCAGGACAGAGTGGCTTCTCCGCGCGAACCTATTTCAGCGAAGCTTGTGGCAGATCTTGTATCCGCCGCGGGAGCTGATCATGTTATTGCGATGAAGCTTCACAGCGGTCAGGAGCAGGGATTTTTCAATTTTCCTGTTGATAATGTTAATACTGAAAATCTTTTTGCCAATTATTTCAAGAGAAAAAAATTAAAGAATC